>JBNKNM010000004.1:0-82577 GCA_050293845.1 Pseudobacteriovorax sp.
CAGTTTTTCTCTGATATTGATGAACCAAACAAGATGGACAGTAGACCATTTTTTGAATTTAATATCCTATCATTTGATAAGGACGATGTATCTGAACTTAAAAAGTTCGCCAAAGCAAATTTCGATCTTGAAAACATCGTTAGCACGGCTAGCGATCTTAAGTATACTAGTCTAATTAAAAAAGAACTTTCTGTAGAAATTGATGAGCCGTCCGACGAGCTTGTACGGTTGTTTGCATCACGTGTTTATCAAGGAAAACTAAGGCAAAACGTGATCGAACAATTTCGTACTTTTGTTTCAAAGGCATTTGCGCAAGAGTTCAACGAACGAGTAGAGTCACGCTTAAAGAAAGCTTTAGATGTCGAAGAGAACAAGAAAAAGCAGGAAGATGAAGTAGATGAGAAGGACGTTGTTAAAGATGGTATCATAACTACGAACGAAGAAATCGAAGGATATCATATCGTGAGAGCTAGTTTGGCTGACGTTATAGATCCATCTCGGGTAATTATGAGAGATGCTAAATCTTATTGTGGTATATTGCTTGATGACAATAATCGGAAACCGATATGTAGGCTACATTTCAACACACCAAACAAGTCCGTAAGCTTTTTTGGGGAAGGAAAAAAAGCTGAAAGGATTGCTATAAAGGATCTCCAAGAAATTTATCGATATAAGGATCGATTAGCTGAAGCAGTTTCCATTTATACTGCAAAAGATATGCAGGTCAGTGAAATCTCCCAAGAACAATTACAGTAAATGATTAATGAACTAGCAACTTATATTCCTAGTCGAGTCTTATTAGTTAATATGTTTCACGACAAACTATTAGCTTTTGATTCTTTTCAATTCGACGTACAAGAGGAAATTAAATACTAAAGTGAAAGCGAATGACGTAGATGTAGCTTTGCTAAGAAGTGTATTACGTAAAGAACTTGAAGAATGTAAAATCATTAGTGGCTCACCTACAAGAGAATCTAAATGGGGTTCAAGATATGTAGAGGTTGCATTAAAAATTACTTCCCCTCATCTTCACGAAAAAGATATTTGGCACAACTTGCATCGTAGTATCATAGATAGACTACCAAATGATCTAGACAATGATGTATTATGTTTTCCAACTGGAAAGCTATCTCAACTGGTTCCAACTGATAAATTTAAACAAATTGAAAACGATGTGACATCTTTTATTTTGTCCATTCCCAAAAAATATAGTTTCTTTTTGAAACTTTCTAATAACCAACCATTAGGCGAACCAATTCACTTTGCTGACAATATATACATCAAAAAATTGCAGACGTTAGATCCAATAATTAATCTAAAGTATCTCCTACCGAAATATAAACTAATTTCAAATTTTATAGATAGACCTATGAAGGAAGGCCTGGATTTTTATAAAATATATAAGAGAAATGAACATATTCTTGTTGTAGATCTGTATGGGTATTGGGATGGACATTCAGCCAAAAACATTGAGGAAACTTTTTTGGAAATACTAAAGTCAAATCTTATACTTGCAAAAGCAGTAGGTATCCTAGAAATAAAGCACATAGTTAACTTAGATTCTGAAAAGAACCGAATTTATATTCTCGACGGCACTGAAAACGACAACGAAGTGGAAGCTATTAATCTTGATAATGAATCCCAAAACTTGATTGAGAGTTTTTCAATACATTCAAATTTCAAACCCAACTTATACGAAAAAGAACTTATATCACTTAATAGACTAAATAATTCACCCGATGAAGAAAATATTAAACCAATTTTGGCTTCTGCACAATGGGCATTCGATTCCTTAGCTTCTAATAATGAAACTGTCGCATTCATTCAAATGTGTATAGGACTAGAATCTATACTAGGTGATGAAAAAAGTAGAGGAGGCTTAACCTATACCTTAGCTGATCGATGTGCATACATACTCGGTAAGTCCGTGTCAGAGCGTAGAAAGTATCGAGACAATTTTGAAAAAATTTATAAGTGTAGGTGTAAAATTGTACATGGCCGAAAAATAAAACTAGCTGACAAGGAACGAGAATATCTAGTATTAGGTAGAGAATATCTCGATAAGATCCTGCATCATGAATTATTGAATGTGTAATCATACAATCCCAAGTGACACTGGCTCGCACAAAGAAAAACGAAACAGGCTTCTTTATCATTAAATCGTTTAGATCCTTGGACTTTTGTAGATAGTCAAAAGCTGAACTTAGAAAACCGCGAGATAGGAGGATTTCATAAAATCCTAGTGATATATTCATCTTAAGACTTGTTTCACTTAACGCATGCATTTTGTCTCCTAATACCATAAATAATTATGGCAATTAGATAGAGACTTGGTGTCAATATTGGGTTTTGGTGAGTTATGCTGGCGAAGCCAAAACATAAGAACTATCATGTTAGCCAAGTGTTATGTGAAAATGAACAATTCACGTTTAAAGATGGGAACTATAATAGGGCCGGCTCAGTGAGGAACAAGTGACTGGGTACTAGCTACAAAAAGTGCTAGTTTCACAAATGAATAACCGTCGTTGTCAAAGCCGCATGATATTGAAAGTGAAACCGTTCCTAGGATTGTGTTGCCAACGCGGAAGTCGAACCGTCCGTCAGCTACTTGACATAAACTAACAAAACTTTGCAAGAGGAGTCTCATAAGTAGATGAAACTCTGGGGGACTCTCCACCGGTGATCCCCATTGTAGCGCGCCCTCAATCTTATTGAAGGGCGGCTCCAAACGGTGATCAAGCAGATACAGTGTTATGTGCATCTTCGGCATCGATAGTGCGATGGTTCAGCCATTCTTCGCTCCTTCTCTGCCTAGCTGCTTCCAGCTTCCACTTCCTCGATTCTATAAGCTCTCTATCAAGCAAGATTAGTTTGTCATAAGGGGTGACGTAACCGATGGCGCTGTGAAGCCTGCCGTAGTTGTAGTACTCAATGAACTCCGCGATAAATTCCTGAGCTTCACAGAGGTTTCGAGGCTGTTTAGGCCGCACACACTTACTCTTAAGCTCCTTATGCCATCTTTCGATCTTACCATTGCTCTGAGGATAGTAGGGGCTAGTGAAAGTCTGATCCATTCCACTGGACCGGATAAAACTTTTGAATTGCTTCGCCTTAAACTGTGGACCGTTGTCGGAGATCAGCCTAGCACTTTCAGCACCGGTATTTTCCTTGGCCTTCTGAACTACAAGTTGGCAATCTTCTTGTTTCATCGACTCCTTTAAATCCCAATGGACAATGAAACGACTATAACCGTCTAACACTGTGCATAGGTAATAAAAAGTTCCTCCTGCATTGATATAGCTGATATCAATATGCCACTGCTGGTGCGGACCAGTAGGTTGATCGAAGCCAGAACCTTTCAGACTTGGCTTTCCGGAAGATGGTTCTAACAATCCGGCCTTCTGTAGGACTCGATAAACTGTGTTATGGCTAACATAGGCTACGTCTTCATCAATCATCATGTAAGAGAGTGTTTTACAGCCGATCCCAGGATTTTTTTCGTAGTAGGCAATGATAGCCTGTCGTTCAGATTCGAGTATCCATGTGTCCTTAGGGATCATTCCATTGTGACGATTAGGGATGCCATATCTTTTTTTCCACTCAAAAAATCGTGGTTTTCCTATACCTATCAAATGGATGAGATTGTTCTGCGAAATTTCAGTCTTTTCTAGCCAATGAACCAAATCTACTACTTCGTCACGGGTTTCTAGGGCAACCGTTTTACGGCTTAGGTTACCCCATTGAGCTTTTTTTCTCGGATTAGGACCTCCGTTAACTCACTGATAACTGAATCTTTACTGGCTAGTTTTGAACGTAGCTCTGCAATTTCCCTATCGCGTTGATCAATATCAGCAGGTCTACCGCTCTTGGTTTCAAACACCATGTGCCCCCTTGAAAACAGGGTATCTTGCCACTGATATAGAGAACCGGGAGTAAAGCCAAGTTCCTCACATAACACGCTGATGGCTTCCTTCTTTTTGAGATGTCGCTCTAAAATACTGATTTTAGTTTTTGCGTCAAATTTGCGCTTCTTTGCCATGGTCTGTCCCTCCAACATTCAAGACATTAATCGGAGGACGGTTCGAATTCTTTAGGGATGGAACAGGATGACGAGGACGGCCGTGATCCCGATTTTACATTTATGGTTTTCCCTATAAATTATTTACATCGACAGAGGAAACTAGATTCGGATTTACGAGTAATGCAATTATCTTAGTGAGAAGGAGATGTAGGGTTTGCGGGAGGTTTGATTTCTTTTTTGGCCAGTTGAATTCTGAGTTGATCTATGGTGTCTTGATACTTTTTGCTTTGATTTTCGAGTGTGTTAACCTCTTCTGTTAATGATGCTACTAACTCAATAGATTTCGAAAGCTTATAAGTAGTTATGGCAGAGTCAAGTGTGAGTCCAATTCCGAACATCGCCACACTAACAACTATACCAGCAAGAATTGTATAAATCTGAATACCTTTATTCTGTTTGATTTGTTCGATCTGAAAAAGATGTTCTCTTTTTGCATTTTTAAGTTTCATGTAGCGATCGTGAGCTTCATTTCTGTAGTTAATGTCTGCTTTTATACTTTCCTCGATGCGTCTGAATAGTATCCGAATATTCTGTTTGGCTGTTTCTGCAATTTGTAGACACGATGAGTGAGCTGTATCTAGTACATCCAGACGCATAAATCTTCCATCACCTAGGTTCACTTGCTTTCCGTCTAAGAGAACGATGACCGGGAAGGGAGGAATAGTCATTGCGAATACATCTTTTGTTTGAAGAGATTGGAAAAACATATCTAACTTTGAACATATCAAGTCAAATTTGTTGAGATCATTTATTTCATCACTAGCAAATTGTTTTATCACTTCGAATTTTTCTATATAGTCAGTGTTGATAGTATTAACTACTTGTACCGCGAATTTTTTAGCGAATTCCTCCGAAGCAAATTCAGGTGATACTAATGAGCCGTTAATTCTTAAATTGCCCCATACCTCAGCTAACTGAGCGTGAATTGATTGAACCACTGTTTCATTTTCCAATTTTTCTTTGGCTTCCAACAGTATTTCCACAACTGCTTGTGCCTGATTAATAATAAAAGGAAGGTACTGATTGTTTATCAGTTCGTGGTTTTGCTTAATTGTTTTATTAGACATTCAAGTTGTAACCAATTTGAGCGTTTCTTATTAGATACTGCATGGAAGATCGGTAAAGTTGTCAAAAATATTTAGAAGATGTTGTGCAGTATATTATGCAATTTCTATGGCCTTCAGAATAATACGACATGCAGTAGGTCATAAATTTCTTTAGCTTCTTTCTTGAAAGTAATTCAATCAGTCTTGTTTCGTTTTGGTAGATTGTCAGTCATATACTTACGAACCATTAATTCAATTTTCTCTAGGGACATCGACTTTTATGAAATTCAGTAGGGCTGATTTTTTCTGGACAGGATTTCTTTAGGGAAGGAGCAAGGCTATTATAGTCATGGATCGTATTAGAGGCGCTTATGGAAGAGCATCAGTCATTGGGTATATAACAATGAAAGTTGAGATTTCTTTAGGGATGGCACAATTATAGTAATTAGATGGAGACTTGGTGTCGAGGGTCGGTTGAGTCTACCCTAATTTTCAGGTGAGACTTTCAGATTGGCCATATCAAATTCTAGGAGGAGTAAAGTCTTGAATCGTATACAGTACCGCGCTAATACATGAATTGTAAGGTATTGTCCTTGCTCAAAGTTCATGGGAACTTTATAAACTTATTTTATTTGGAGAGAAATCGGATTTCTAAAGAATAGCACAGTGAATATATGCACCCAGAGTGTATAAGACTTCCACAATTTCTCAAACTAGTCGTATGAGAAATTTTAAATTAATGAAATAACGTAGTTTTTTTAGAAGTTCTCAATCCTTTTTTGGCTTAGGTCTTGCAAAAATCTTCCAACGATCTGTTAATATATACATAATGGGAATTTTGTTGCCTACGTCAATTTTTTCTATTAATAGATTACTTCTAGTACCCGAAAAGTTTTAAGGAGGAGGGAATTGGAAATGTCCGAGGCCGAGCTAAACGAAATTAGACTTAATGCTCAAAGAAATCTTTCAGATTCGGTTAAATCTTTTAAAGAGAAAGCTGAGTCCAACACTTCTCTTAATAAAGAACTAATCGAATTAGGTGTTTCAGGATTCACAGAAGATGAAACCTCTAAATAGGTTATATGTCTTACATTACTTTAAAAAGATTAGAACCTTCCTCCGTCCGGAGGGTGTTTTTTTGCCTGAAGAAAAAAATAAAACAATTATTTTAGATTCCGAAGATTTTCTTAATATTAATAATAAGGTTAAGGAAAATTTTTTCAAACCATCTAGACCTGGAGATATTGAGCAGGGTGATATTTTGTACACGGAGATGATCGATAAATTAATATCTAGGGAAGATAAAGAACTGATCGACGAAGAATCGACCCTTTCCAGTAGTGTATATCCATATTTTTTTAAAAAATATAAGCTATCTGTAGTCTTAAATGCATCCTGTGACATTACTACATCAAGAGAAGCAAAAGTAGAGTGTATCCAACTCGCAGCATTATACCCCTTAGAAGATGTTATGAAACCGATTGTAAAGAGATTTGCAAACGGTGGAGAAAAATTTAATATCATATCGGCATCCGATTATGCAGATCTCGAAGATGAATTTAGAAAAATAGTGGATGGTCAAAACAAAACTCGATTTTTCCTTCCAAATATTCAAATCGATGGAGTGGAGTTACCAGATACCGCTTGGGTCGTAAGGTTAGATGTGATTATCTCCTTAAGATTCAAACACAGAGAAGCCTTTGTGTCAGCAAAGACCGGACTAAAACTAGAGGAACATCGGGCTTCGAAATTAGCTGAAAACGCAGGCGCTCTATTTAATAGGATTGGAATGAGAGATGTTAATGATATACTGGATGATGGTGAGTATAAAATATGGGTGCAGAATCATTTAGGTAATTTTTGCATACCAGTTAAAGATGCTATTTACTACCATTCCATTAGAGATTTAAAAAAACTAGATCAACCTACAAAGAAAGAAATCACCAGAGTGATTAGACAGCATAATGGAAAGACAAAGCATCCTGATGAAGAGAAGTTATTAGGATTGATAAAAAAACAATTCGGTAATGTTAAAGATTTCGATAACAGATTACAAAGACTTGAAAACGATCAGCAGTATAAATCCATTATCAAAAAGATCGCAAGTTAGTTTCCTAAACTAAAAATAACTCACGGGTCCTTCCAAACACCTACGTCGAACGGGGACGATCTCGGCCGGCTTTTTTTACCTGTCAACTCTGATAGGGGACAGCAACTTGCTAGAAATGGCGCATCAACTTCACCAAGAGTATAACCCACAGTAATTATATAATTAAAACAATGTAGATGGCATTGGATTTAACCAATTTTCTTGAAAATCGATTGACTTTTTGCCTTTTAAAAAGGGCAAAAAAAAGCCTTTTTGAGAGAATAATTTTGGTGACTCCAGGGTCTAATCCCATGCCAGAGCCATTCAATATGGGAGTCACCATATGCCAATAAAACTAGAAATCTTCTCTTAGGGGGTAGATCCAAATACTAAATACCTCGGTGCAGTATAAACCGGGCTTTGCCAAATTGGGTCACGAAAATAACTCATTTAGCTTCTTAAACATATTTTCAAACTTGATCTTGGTATCTTGGGAAAAGGTATGTGAACTGTCGGTTAGAAGATTCTTAGCAGGTAAATAGTGATTAAATCTTTTTACTTGAGCCAATCTATTTAACTCATCAAGAATATTCTTTTTTGAATCAATCTGTCCAATTGCATATTGAGAAGCAAAACAATTGTTATAAAGCTTTAAGTATTCTTCTTTCAAGAACATATCTTCAATATCTGCTTTTCCAGAATCAGTTTGAACAAAATCATGAAAAAATAGAACATTTTTTTCTTTGATTATCTTGTTTTTTATCAGATCGTCAATTTTTTGTTTTCCTTTTTGATTTGGAAAAGAGTCAAGAAGGGTTACAATTTTGAGATTACTTGCACGCAATAATGAAATGAAGGTCGCTACTTTATCCATTCCACCTATCGGTGTAATAACAATTTCATCTACTAGAGACTCCATACCACTGTCTTTAAGTAAACCCGAAAAGTATGTTAAATAAATCAAATCAGCAGGCCCCTCGACAAGTAGATTATTTTTTGCTACAAAAAGATTTTGAGCAATATCATAGCCAAGTGCCGCCTGTAAAGGAAACAAAGTATCGGGATCACGTTCTTGTATGGATTCAGAAATCGTACTACTTTTTTCGCCATCTAATACTGTCCTGGTTCTATGTAATTTTCCACTATCAACCATAAATGGAGAGTGAGTGGTATAAATTATCTGATAGTTTTGGGAAAGATTTTCAATATAATTTAAAAGATCAGCTTGAGCCTTCGCGTGAAGATTTAATCCGGGTTCATCAAGTAAAAGAATGATACTATTGTCCTCTTCTGTTTGCATTTTACTAAACCACACTGCAAATGAGAAAAACCAGTTAAATCCCTTACTTCTATTTTGAAGTGGCAATGTGATTCTGTGCTTTAAATTTTTTACCCTTATATCTAGTATTTTATCTTGTCGATTCTGATCAACTCGTTCAGTATCAATAGCAAAAACTATCTCAAGATTTTTATTTGTAGACCAGTATTCAAATATCCGGTCAGTAATTTCATTAGACGTTGCTTCAAGCTCAGAAATAAATTCTTCAAAGTCACTAGAGCTAACCAGATCATCTAGATTAATACCTGCTAGCTCAATAAGTGCTTTGGCTGTTTTATTTTCTTCATCAGTCAATTTACTATCTTTCCGATTTCGATGGATTTCGGATAAGTTTATACGACCTGGTAGGTTGTAATATTCATCAAAGTACCAAAATTTAGGAAGATTAGGAGAAATATATTCTTTTGCAATGTGAGACTCTAGTGAATTGTTCCAATTTTCGAAACAATTATCAAGAACTGTTTGCTTAATTTCACTTCTCAATGATTCCAATTCTGTGTCTTCATCACATTCTTTTAACTCTGCATATAATTCATCAATCTGATTAATGCTTTTAAGTTTTTTTTGAGTTTCTATGCTAATATCGAGTTTCTTAAATAGAAAATTTATGTACTTTTTATCTTTAGTTTTGATTCCTCCGAATATTCTACCACCTTCATACTTCTGCTGAACTGTGAACTCATCAAAATCTAATACATCTTTACCTAATTCATCTCCTATTATAGTTTTAAGTTCCTCTGTAACTATGAATGTGCATGTTATTGCTACAACAGGTTTACTTTCTTTATCGAACTTTTTCTTTTCACTTCTTGGATAATCGAGAGTAGTGTTGAACTTGAATTTTGGATCGTCATGAATATAGTTAAATTTTGCTAGTGCTTCTAAAAAACCTGTTTTCCCAGACTCATTTTTTCCCACTAACGCCGTAATATCGGATTCAATACTTACCTCTTGAGGAACAGTATAGCTCTTATACTTGTTTATCTTAACATGCTTGAGAACTATCACAGCATCTCCAAAATTTTGGACTCTATTTAAATGATTATAAGGTTGCTAAAAACAACAAGAGACATTGTGGATACAGATTATATCCAACCTGACAAAACCTAGCCACCTCATCTGAAATAATCTAGAACTCTAATACTAAGATCTCGTCTTTATATATTATACCTTATCCTAATGTGGTAAAGATTTCCTAGTTTTATCAAAACCCAACTATGTCACCATGACATTTAAAAAATACTTATCATTTTGACTTTGATGATCGGCTACTTCTCTATCCCTTACAATGCTTTGCATTCCCTAACCACCTAAATCTATGTTTCTATGTCTTCCGAAAGGAGGACTATGAAACACTTAACAATCGCCAACCTAGAAAGTCTCACTGGATTCACATTCCGCACCATCAAAAAACGCTTAGCAAAGCTTAATCCTTCTGTAGTCGATGGCCCACGAGCTTACTACGATTCTGAACTAGCTTTACAAGCTCTATATGAAGACAAAAACAAAGGAGGATTATCACTTGACCAAGAACGTGCCAAACTCGCCAAGGTCCAAACCAAAAAAATGGAACTTGAATACAAAATGTTAAAGCACGAGCTTGTCCCAGCGGAAGAGTTCATCGAAGAATATTCAAAACGAGTGGTCGCAACCAAAAATAAATTTCTGGGTATTCCTTCTAAACTTGGCGCTCGATTCAGATCCTTTGGAGAAGCCGCGGATCTCGAAGAAGAAGCAGAAGAGTTAATCCACGAAGCCTTAAGGGAGATGGCCGTAGCCGATGCTAGCGCGTGAATGCGTTGATATCGTAGTTAACAATCTTTCACCACCACCAAAGATAACTCTTTCAGAGTGGGCAGACAAGTACAGGCAACTTTCCCCAGAATCTTCAGCAGAACCAGGACAATGGAAGACAGATCGTGCCCCCTACCAAAGGGGGATGATGGATGTCTTTTCTGATCGAACCATCCACACCGTTGTAGATATGACATCTAGCCAGGTGGGAAAGACAGAAAAGCACATGAATACCATCGGTTACTTTATTGACTATGATCCCGCTCCAATTCTAGTCGTTCAGCCAACACTAAAAATGGCGGAAGCTTTCTCAAAAGACCGCTTAGCTCCCATGATCCGCGACTCACCTACTTTGGCGAAAAAAATCATGTCAAAGAAAAAAGGAGATTCTACAATCTACCACAAAAAATTTGTTGGCGGTCATGTTACCCTTGCTGGTGCTAATTCTCCAGCATCCTTAGCATCAAGACCAATACGGATTTTACTTTGTGATGAGGTGGACCGCTGGCCTGCTTCTGCTGGAACCGAAGGTGATCCCCTTAACATTGCGAAAAAGCGGACTTCTACATTTCACAATAGAAAGACTATATTATCTTCAACCCCTGGCAATAAATATGTCCCTGGTGAAGGTGGCTCTCGGATAGAGTTTGCTTGGCTTCAGTCAGACCAGCGACATTATTTCGTTCCCTGCCCCCATTGTGATCACGAGCAACATCTAGAATGGGAGCAAGTCAGATGGTCAAAGGATGATCTAGATAACGATCTTCCCAAAACGGCATATTACGAGTGTAAATCTTGCAAATGTGAGATCTACGAGCATCACAAGCTTAAGATGCTTAAACGCGGTAAATGGATCGCCACAAGCACAAGTGATGGCATTGCAGGATTCCACCTTAACGAATTGTATTCACCTTGGAAAACGATTGTCGAGGTTGTTCAAGACTTTCTCGAAGCTAAGGACGATATCGAGCTTTATAAGGTCTGGGTCAATACCTCACTAGGACTGCCATTTGAGAACAAAGGCGGTGATCAGCCAGATTGGAAAAAACTTTATGATCGCCGTGAGGATCGAGCTGAGGGCAAGATTCCTAAAAAAGTTGTCCTTTTAACTGCTGGAGTTGATGTACAGCAAGACCGCTTAGAGGTCTCCATAGTTGGCTGGAATCGTAAGAGATCTTGGCTTATCGAGCATAGAAGGCTTATTGGCGATACAGCAAATGAAGATGTCTGGAATGATCTTTCTGAATTATTGGATCACGAATACGATCACCCTAGTGGGGAAAAAATATCAATCCGCGTTCTCGGAATTGATTCAGGATATCAAACTTCGAAGGTATATGATTGGGTCCGCAAGAAAAGCAAACGCCGGGTCTTTGCGTTAAAAGGTCGTGATCAACTAGATACCCCTGTTTCTGCACCATCAGTCATCGATGTCAATTTCAGGGGTAAAAAATCTCGTGTGGGGATAAAGCTGTGGAAAGTTGGGGTTTCAGTTCTTAAATCAGAACTTTACGGTAGACTAAATATTGAAAAACCAACCGATAGTCAGCTAAAAATAAAAGGTTATCCTGTATCATGGGTTGCATTTCCTCAAACTGATGAGGAGTATTTTAAACAACTTACCGCAGAAACTTGCGTTCTGGAAAAAACTTCCAGTGGTCACGCAAAATATGTCTGGAAAAAAACCTATCGAGAAAACCACGCTCTAGACTGCTTTATATATGCCATGGCTGGATTCTATGTCATTGGTGCCAATAAATGGGATGCTGAAAAGTGGGACGAACTATCTAGCTACTATCAAGCAGTAATTTAAATTTTATTTTTTCCCTCATAACTTACAGAAATCATTTAACGGACTCCTTATTGCGCTCGTTAATATTTATATTTCTGCAAAGCTTCGTATTCCCAAACCTCTTTCCTGTCCAGTAGGTTCTACCTCTCTTATTTAGTATCTGAACTATTTCAGTTAGGACAATGTAATGGAAGCAAAGTTAATAGAATCTCAGGATGAGTTTGTATATGTTCGCAATGATTATTTAACGAGCGCAATTTTGCGCTCGTTACCTACGAAGATGAAAAGGGTGAAAACCGGCCAATGTATGAAATGACAAAGGATGGTTTTGCCGTTCTTGTCCTGGGGTTTACTGGTCGCCTAGCGGCTATATTCCAAGAAGCGTTTATCGAAGAATTCAATCGGTCAGTCCAGCTTTAGCACAAAGGTTACTTTTTGAAGATATAACTTAATTTGAGAAACATGCAAAGCTTCGTCTTCCCAAACTCCTAAACCGTGTTTTAGTATCGGCCCTGGTAGAGAATTTAGACCAGGGAAGGTCATGTTATGTGGACAAGTGATGACTTGCATAAGCTAGAAAAGGCGATCTCGCTTGGCACTCTTAAAGTCAAATTTGCCGACAAAGAAGTTACCTACCAGGATATCTCCGAAATGCTTAAGGCTCGCAGCACTATGTTGCGAGTCCTTAGGAGTCCTACATTGAAAACCAATGTCATATCAACTTTTGATAAAGGATTGTGAATGAAATTTTATTCTCTGTATTTATCCCTAATTCTGATTTTTCTCACTATGTACTTTTTTTATTGATTCAACCTAAGTTATGAATTTTTTAGATCACACGATTGAATTTATAGCGCCGCAGTGGCAAGCAAGAAGACTTAGAGCTAGGGTTGCCATCGATGCAATGACCCGTACCTTTGAAGCGGCTTCTAGGAGCAATCGTACTAAGGGCTGGAAAGCGGTATCATCTTCAATTAATACTGATCTTAAAACAGACCTTAAGCTAATTGTTTCAAGATCTCGCTATCTTTGTATTAATAATGCTTACGCTAAACGTGGGATCAATGCCATTCCTTCTCATGTAGTTAGAAAAGGAATCGTTCCCAACTTTACGGGCTCAACCAAAAAGTTTGAAAATGCTTTTAAAAAGTGGGCTAGATCAACAAAGTGCGATTACGAGGGAAGGCATAATCTCTATGGCCTGCAATGGCTAGCTATGAAAACCATTGCCGAATCAGGTGAAGTTCTCATTAGAAAAAGGATTTATCGTCTTGATTCTGGTCTAAAAATACCTCTTAAACTTCAAGTCCTTGAACCCGATTTTCTAGACACCAATAGACCCGGAACAAAACAGGGAATCGAGTTCAATGATGATGGCGAAAGGATTGCCTATTGGATCTTTACATCCCATCCTGGTGAACCGGGGCCTCGCCCTTTATCTTTCCGAGTTCCAGCAGACGAAATCATACATGCATTCGAAACTTTAAGACCTGGACAGATAAGAGGCGTTCCCTGGCTTACTCCAGTGATCATAAGATTAAAAGATTTTGATGATTACGAAGATGCTCAACTTATTCGGCAAAAAATCTCAGCCTGTTTGGTTGGTGTTGTTCACGACATGGAGATGGATGAGCCTAGTACCAAGGTAAATGAAGATCAGTTTGGAAATTTTCAGCCTGGAACCTGGAAGGTTATGCCTCCAGGCAAGACCGTCACCTTTAGTAATCCGCCACAGGTCCAGGGCTATTCGGAATATGCATCAGCCCAACTTCATGCAATATCCGCAGGATTCCAAATTCCCCATGAAGTATTGACTAATGATTATAAGGAAGTCAATTTTTCAAGCTCTAGAATGTCTAATCTAGAATTTTATAAGACTGTTGAGCACTGGCAAAGCCATATCATGGTAGGTCAAGTCTGTGATCCAATCCTTGACTGGTTCTATGATATCAGTTCGATGGTTGGTCTCAATGTTGATGGAATTTCTGCTACTTGGGGACTTCCAAAGCGCGAATATACTGATCCAACCAAAGAAATTAAAGCTCAAATCATGGCTATTCGCTCTGGTCTTACAACACTTTTTAACGAAATTAGAAAATCCGGTGAAGATCCCGAAGATATTTTAGAAGAGTATTCATCAATCTTAAAATTCCTTGATTCCAAGGGGATAGTTTTAGATTCAGATCCAAGAAAATCAAATAAAAACAAGGAAACATCATCTAATGCCCCAAGCAGTGACGCTGAACGAAAGGCGAGTTGAAAGTAAGCCTGTTTATCGGGCTGCTACTTTCCTACCGGAAACTGTAAATAATGAAGAAAGAACGATTGAGCTAGTTTGGTCAACTGGTGCTCGTGTGCTTCGTACTCCGTGGTGGGATGATCCCTACTATGAAGAACTTGCGATTGACACGAAAGCGATTCGATTGGAACGTCTTAACAATTCAGCTCCTCTTCTTGATACCCACGAGTCACGAAGTCTATCCAATCAGATAGGAAAGGTCGTAAGAGCTTGGGTGCAAGACGGTAAAGCTCACGCTATAGTCCAATTCAGATCCAATAAAAAATCTCTCGAAATTTGGGTAGATGTAGCCGCTGGGATTATCCGTAATGTTTCCGTTGGCTATGTCGTTCATGAAATGACAGAGGTTCGTGAATCCGATGCCAAGTACACAACTTTCCGAGCAATTGACTGGGAACCCTACGAAATAAGCATGGTCCCGATTCCCGCTGACCCCCGTTCTCAAACTAGAGAAAGCACAAATTTATTTCCCACGCTAATTAGGAGTTTTAATATGCCTGCCAAAGTAAAAGTAGGTGACGATGAAGATGAACCAAGAACACGACAAAAGGAGGACGACCCCAAAGATCCTAAATCGGAGGAAACTCTTACACCTGAACCAAAACTCGATCTTGAAAAAATTAGGACTGAGGCTATCAAGGCAGAGAGAAAACGCTCAGAAGAGATTGAGTTGCTTTGCAGGAAGGCTAAACAAGCTGAGCTAGCACGTACTCTAATTGCTGAAGGAATAACCATCGAGGAAGCTAGAAAACGCATTTTTGATAAAATGGTGGAATCTCAGCCAGATATTAAGTCTCATGTTAGAGTCCAAGCTGGAGATCTTGATGAAATTGCGACGCGAAGGGAGGCCATAAAGGGCGCTCTACTACATCGCTATGCTCCGACACGCTTTAAGCTTGAAGAGCCAGCACGGGAATACCGCGGGATGAGTCTTACCGAGATTGTGAGGCGTACTCTAGGCCAGGATGCTTATGGGTTATCGAAACGAGAACTAGCAATTAGGGCCTTCCAATCCACCTCTGACTTTCCTATGATTTTAGCGAATGTGGCCCATCAGTCATTACTTGATAGCTATGAGAAGCTTATAGCTCGTCAGAACTTTCAACCTTTGGTACGGATAGTCGAAGCTACCGACTTTAAGCCCATGCGCAAAGTAAGGCTCGGTGAAATTCCCTCTCTAAAGCTTGTTCCTGAAGGCGCTGAAATTACGAGCGGTACCATCGGTGAAGGAAGCGAACAATATTCAATCGCAACCTATGCTCGAAAATTCTCATTAACCCGCGAAACTATCATTAATGACGACCTAAACGCCTTTACTGATATTCCGGCAAAATGGGGCATTGCCGCTGCAAGACTTGAAAACATCCTATTTTGGACTATCTTTTCCGCAAATCAAAAAATGTCAGACGGCAAGGGTCTTTTCCATATTGATCATAGAAATATTGCTGCTGCTGGTTCGGAAATCTCCGAAGAATCCCTTGAAGAGGCTGAGCTGGCAATGAGCTATCAGCAGGGCATTGATAAGAGGGACAAGTTAAATATTGTTCCCAAGTATCTGATTGTACCCACTACCCTCAAAAGAAAAGCTAAAAAGGCCGTCATGCTTCCTATTGTTCCCACTAAAACTGAGGATACCAATCCCTATGCTGGGGAATACGAAATCATTGCAGAGCCCATTTTAAACGACTCCTCAACAACAGCTTGGTATATGGCGGCTGACAGTAGCCAGGGCGTTGACCTGATTGAAATGGCATATTTAGATGGAATTAGGGAGCCCATGGTTGAGTTCCGAGAAGGCTTTGACACCTTTGGCATCGATATTAGGGCAGCCCTTGATGTGGGAGCCAAAGCCATCGATTATCGCGGATTTTATCGAAACCCCGGTCTCCAAGCAGCGCTGAAAAAAGGAGAAACAGCAGCATGAAAAATTTTATACAACCCGGAAGTGTCATTACAGTCCACAATACTCCCGTCGCAGCAAAGTCTGGTGATTTAATCGTAATTGATCACTTAGCTGGTGTAGCCATCACTGATGCTGAGGTAGGCGATAACCTTCCTATTAAAACTGAGGGTGTATTTTATTTACCGAAGATTAGCACGGACACAGTCGGTATTGGGCAAAGGCTTTCATATATTGAAGAACATAAAAGGCTTACAACTAATTTGAAAGCTGGTGTAATCGTTGCCGTTGCAGATAAAATTGCTACAAACGGCCAAACACACGTAGCAGCCAAGCTTTTAACTACAGTATTAGATGCCCATGTCTAATTTTGAAGATCAAGTAAAACTGGCCATGGATGCAATATTTGATGTCTATAAAGAAAAAGAAGATGTTCTTTTAATTCGAGAGGGTGAGGTCGCCTACCCTTTACGCGGTATTTTTTCAGAGGTATCGCAAGAAGTTACAAATGGAGGGACCGTTCTCACCTCCTTAGATCCTAACATTACGATCTGGGAAAAAGATCTTCCACAGACTCTTAGTAAAACATTACGTTTTAAGGCTAGAGGATTCATCTTCTCGATAAAAGATATATTCCGTGATGGTCATGGCAATCTAACCCTCTACCTATACAAAGAATCATGAGTCATAAAAGACAAGAGATAAAGCAGCATTTTGAGGAAATAATTTCTGGTAAAACGGTAGTGGGGACCAATATTATGGTTCACCGTCCAGAAAATATTTGGGAATCAAATTCGCCGTTTTTAGTACTTTCCATACCAAAAGAATTTAGTAAGCGGTATTCTGCTGCACCAATTATTCTCGAAAGAAAAGCCTATGTCTATCTAGAAACTGTGATTCAGGGCCGCAACTTTAACAATAATCTTGATCTTATCGGAAGACAGATCGAGGACATTGTTACCGCTAATACTGCAAAGCTTCGTCTAGCCAAAGAAATTATTTTAAGAGAAAGTGAGCAACAGGAAAGCCCAGAGGGTGAAAAACCAGCGGGCAGCCTAACGTTAGTTTATGAAGTCACATACTACACCCAAGAAATCCCATCGATGATGACTTCAGATTTTAAGGGAATCAAAACGAGATTCCCTGCGGAGTGAAAAAGTGACAATAGCCTTTGAGCAGATCCCAGCAGATACCCTAACACCTTTTACTTTTGTTGAATTTTCTAATACCAATGCGACAAGAAATTTATCTGGTTCGCAACCCTATAAAATTCTTGTTTTTGGTCAAAAGCTTGGTAGTGGTAGCGCTCCTTTTAACAGAATAATAAGGGTATCAAGTAGTGAGGAGGCTGCTAAGCTCTTTGGTTGGGGTTCAATGCTCCATCACCAATTTCGCTACTTAAAAGCTAATAATCCTGCTACTGAAACCTTTGCCATTGCCCTAGCTGACCCAAGTACACCAGCAGATGGCGAGTCACCCGGTGTTGAGCTCGGAAGAGCTGAAGGTAGCTTTTCTATTTCTGGACCAGCGACCGCCGCTGGTGTATTGAGTGCCTATGTTGGAGATAGAGCTTACGAAGTACCAGTTCAAAAAGGCGACTCTTCTACTACTATAGCATCACGGCTAACAGACCTGATCAATGACGACGATCTGTCCTATGTCTCAGCATCAGTCGGTGAAAACACCGTAGTTGTAGCAGCTAAGCATCGCGGTCAAGTCGGAAATGAGATTTCCCTTCAACTTAATTACAGAGCTACGGAAAATTTTCCTGATGGACTTGAAGAAACTTCTATAACCCAAATGTCAGGTGGTAGTTCCAATCCCGATCTTAGTGAAGTACTAGATGACATTGATGAAACCCAATACAATGTCTTAGCCCTTCCTTATCATGATATGGATAATTTAAATAAAGTAGCTGATTTTTTAGAATCCAGGTGGGGACCGGAAACACCTTACGATGGTCATGCATTTACAGCTATAAATGCAAGCCTTTCTGAACTGACATCGATGTCGATCAATAGCAAACAGATCAGTATACTAGATGCTGAGGGCCTACCAACTCCCTCATTCCTATATTCTTCAGCCCTAGCTGGACTCAACGCACGATTTGCATCCGTAGATCCAGCAAGACCACAGCAAACATTACAGGTGGTGGGAGTAAAGGCGTCCAAAAAACCGCGAAAACGCCAAAATCGAGACACCTTGTTAAAAGCTGGCATCTCCACTCATACTACAAACGGTGAAAACATTTTTGTCGAAAGACTTGTAACGACCTACACAAAAAACCCTTTAGGTGCAAAAGATGTTTCCTATCGTGACGTGGCTACTAAACAAACTCTATCTTTTATTCGTTGGGATTTTATTAACTATTTTAACACTAAATATTCTCGATTTAAGCTTGCACAAGATGGAACCTACATCGCTCCTGATCAACCAATTTTAACGCCGAAAACTGCTAAAGCAGAAGCTATTGCCCGTTTTAAAAAATGGCAAAACGCAGGACTTGTAGAAGGGCTGGATCAATTTAAAGCCGAGCTAGTCGTAGAGATAAGTCCTTCAGATCCAAATCGTCTATCATTTCTATTGCCCCCTGACATCATTAATCAATTGCGGGTTATTGGTGCGCAGATAGCATTTCTTATATAAGGAGTCTATCATTTGATTGTTTCAGGCTTATTTAACTTACTTATAAATGGCCGCCTATACGTTGCTAAAGGCAACTTCACCTATAACCACGGTGGCATTAAAAATGAAGCTCAAGTTGCAAGTAACGGTGATATTGTAGGATTTAAGACCTCTCGCGTCATTCCCTTTATCGAGGGTGAACTGATAGACACCCAGGATCTTGATGTAAAAGCGTTGCAATCAATACAAGACGGTGAAATCACACTCGAACTGGCAAACGGAAAGGTTTTCGTGCTTTCAGGTGCCCACTGGGCTGGTGAAGGCAATTTTCAGACTGAAGAAGCTAACGCTGGTATTCGATTTGAAGGAACCAGCGCGGAAGAGTTTATACTTTAATGTGGAGATCTTAATCTTGGAAGAAATCGTTCATACCATTCATCTATATAGCCCAGTCTTATTTGGATCAAAGACCATTGAAGAACTAGAATTTAGGGAAGTAAACGCCTTTGATATGCGAGCCATAAAGCCCAATATGTCTGTGGGTGATATTTTAGATATTGCTCATGTAGTTTGCGGCCAACCTAAGAAAGTTATCAACTCATTGAAAGCAGAAGACGTACAACAGGTCATTGATTACATGGGAAAAGCCTTAGCAGGTGGCGTTTAAACTACAATGAGGCATTTATCTACCTTACCAGATATTGTCACCTGCAACCCTCAGAGCTATGGCAAATGACTGAATCCGAACTTGAGTTTTGGCTAGAAATAGCAAAAAAATCTCACAAGGTGTTTGATGGCGGAGCAAAAAGAACTTAAATTAGCCGTCCGCGTAGTCGGGCGGGTAACCGAAAAGCTGGAAGATATCAATAGGAAGCTTGAAAAGCTTACCCGGCCCATAGCTCGCATCAATGATAATTTTCGTATGGCTGAAAATAGTGTGCGAAGATACACCAATACTCTAGATAAACTTTCCAAAAAATTCAGAAATATCGGAATGGCGGCTACTCTTGGCCTTACCCTTCCCATAGCTGCTTTTGGTGCCACCACTATCAAAACCGCCGCTGACTTTGAACATGCCATGACCAAAGTCAAAACTCTGACCCAGGGTGATATGTTTCAGCAGCTTAAATCCCAGGCCCGTGAATTTGGTGCATCTACAAGACATTCTGCCACTGAGGCCGCCCAAGCTATGGTCTTCTATTCTATGGCTGGATTTAAGGCCCTTGAAACATTTAAGACAATGCCGTCAACCCTGGCCTTGGCGACAGCAGCAACCGAGGATCTATCGACTACTGCGGATATACTGTCGGGCGTGGTTAGGGGGTACCAAATACCTCTTGATGATATTCCTAAAACGACTGACTTGCTAACCGCTGGATTTGCCAACGCAAAAATGGATCTTAGAACCCTGGGGGAAGCTCTACAAAAATCTGGTGGTACGTTTAACAAGCTGGGAGTACCCCTTTCCGAGCTTTTAGCACTCATTGGAAAGCTAAGAGATGTCAATATCGATCCTTCATCAATTGGTACCGCTCTTACCAGTGCTGCATCTAGGCTAGTTTCCCCTGTAAAGCTGGTAAAGGATAGAATTCAGGAATTATTGAATATTGACGCATCAAAGTTGACTACTGAACAAGGAAAGCTCGGATCATTTGTCGATCTACTAGAGAGGCTTGAGAAGGCTGGTGCAACACCAGCAGATTTCTATGATATATTTGGTAAGGAGTCTGGAAAATACCTTATTCAGTACCTACAAGTTAGTAACGGTATCCGTAGGCTTCAGCATACTATCGAAAATTCCACCGGGATTACAAAACGCTTTGCGACTGAATTTGAAAAAGGTGCCACTGGTGCCATGTATTCTTTCAAAAGTGCAGTAGAAGCCGTAGAAATCAGCCTTGGCGAAAGCGGACTACTCGATTATTTTACCAAATCAACCTTTGCCTTCGCATCATATATCCAAAAACTCTCTAGAGTTAATCCAGCGTTGTTAAACCTTGCTACCATAATGGCTGTAACTATCGGTATTATTGGCCCGATGTTTCTAACTCTGGCGACGATGGTTAGCACACTTGCAGTCAGTATTGTTGCTTTAAAGTTCGCCTCTGTTATAGCGGCAGCTTTCGGAACAACCCTAGGGGCTGTACTAGGGGGAATTGCCCTAAAATTTAGCCTTATTATTGGTGTTATTGGCTTAGTGGTATATGCCGGATGGTTCTTTTATAAAAATTGGTCTGCTATTTATGATTTTGCAGGAAAAGTAGTTTCAGGATGGGTCGATCTCGTATCCGGCTATATGTCTTTTGTCTGGGGGTTAATCAAAGACTATATTGTCGGATGGTTCAAAACATTCCTCTGGTTTGCAGATTTTCTAGAAAAGCTATGGGATAACCCTAAGCAAGCATTTATCGACGCATTTGAGGATATCAAAAATAAATTGTCTGAGATTATTGATAACTTTACCACTAAATTTATGCGTATGGTCGATAAAGTTATGCCTTATGTAAAGCGAATTATGAACTTTTTGATCGATCCAAAAGGTAACTATAAAGAGTTTTATGTCGCTGAGGATCAATCTGACTACCCTTCGATTCAAAACGAGGAAGTTGTTAGAAAGCTAAGATATGATATGGGGCCTATTCAAGATATTCCAGATTTGAATTATGAAGCAACTATCACATTCAAGCCAGAACCACAAAAATCGCAATCAATTGATTTAGTTCCCGACTTTATTGAAGATATAGGATCTACAATATATGATGCCTTCACCAAGTCTACCTTTGATATCACAGATGATATTAATATCGACATAGACGAAAATAAGCTTGGTAAAGCCATGAAAGTAGATGCCAAGATTGATGCAAAACAAATTGCTCCAGTAATTCCGTTAAAATCATTTGGTCCTGGGGATTTTTTCAAAAACAGCCAGATATTTGATGACAGATCTATCAATGGAGAAAAACAGTGGAATCCAGTGGTACCTGAGACCAAGGTAATACCATTTCCATCTGAAAAAATAGCCAAGCCTTTGGAGAAAGTAAACCAAGTCATTACTCCTAATGCTAAAATGAAAGATACAATCGATACTCTAAAACAAACCTCCGAGCATAAGTTTGAAGAGGGTCGAGTTGAAAGAATTATGAATTCTTCGACTACCCGCGAGGAAAGGATCGAACGATCTGAAAAGGAAGTACGGATAATCATTGATTTTGAAAATGTTCCCAAGGGCGTTGAGGTTCGAACAGAGAATAAAAGCAAGATCCCACTATCAGTAAATATGGGATTTGCAATGGATGGTAACAGGTGATGTGGAAGACCCGTTATGCTGAGGCCTCATTTCGCAGTATTAAGTTTTTCGTACGTAGATCTCCATCAGAATACGGTAGAAATAAAATCGTCCACGAAATCGCCTTTTCAGAAAAACCTATCGTAGAAGATACTGGAAAGCTCACTCAAAGATTTCCAATTGACGGCTTTTTAATCGGTGATGATTATGATTTGACAAGGGATCAAATAATTAAAGCCGTAGAAAAAACTGGTCCTGGGCAGCTTATCCATCCTTATCATGGTATTAAGACAGTCGAATGTCTAAACTGTAAAATTGATGAATCTTTTTTAGAAGGAAATTTTGCAAGGATTAGCTTTGAATTTATCGAGGCTGGAAGTTTAGATGGCATTTTAGGATTTGTCGATGAAGCCCTTAAACTCATCGATGATGCTAACGACTTTATCGATAATTTAATCCTTGAATTTAATGAAGTTTTTTCTGTACTTTCCGCACCGGCATTTGTCGTGCAATCTGCTGCTGGATTGGTTGATAAAGTGGGAGATTTTATCTTATCAAAAAATGGTCTAGGTGCTGTGCAAGCTTCAGTGTCAGACTTATCTAATGCCATAACCGAGCTAAAAATTGAATCCCAGTCTCTTGTAAGGTCTCCAAGAATTCTTGCTGAACGAACCATCGCAGCCTTCGAAGCACTTGGCGATAGCTTTTCAGCTAGGGAAGATGGTATCAATGCGGTTACTAGCATATCTGATCTAAGATTCAGTTTTACACCATCACTTTATAATACGACAAATAGAAGACGTGAACGCAATAACAGAATTGCCTTTGAGAATTTCTCTAGGTCGGTATCTTTAGGGGTATCAGCAAAGATACTTTCAAGCTTTTTAAGGTCTCAATCTTCAGGGGCAAATAGGCTTAGTAGCGGTGAAGTGATCGCGCTTAGAAATTCGATAGTTACTGCAATAGAGGGGATACTATTTTCGAGCAATCTTTCGCTAGACACCTATCGATCACTGCTCGCGCTAAAGACAAAGCTATTAGAATCTATCCCTGGAGCAATCGAGCTACCAGAAACTAGACGTTTTATCCTAGATAAAAGCATGTCAATCTATCAACTTTCTTACAGGCTCTACGGATCTATAAGGGAAGTAGACGAGATTATGGAGCGCAATCCCCAAATATCCCCCTCCCTAATTCCTCAAGGTACAGAGGTCGAGTATGCTATCTAAAAAAAAAATAGAGCTCCAAATCGGTTCTGTAATATATCCATATTGGAAAACCGTTAGTATTTCTAAAAGAATAGATGCAGTTGCAAGCTCGTTTGACTTAACAGTCTTCGGCCTTTATGCATCAGATTTTGATAAAATTCCTATAAAAGTTGGCAACAAAGCTGGAGTCAAACTAGAAGGAATTCAGGTTGTTTCCGGCTATATCGATAAGAAGACAGCTTCCTTTTCCAAGTCAGATCACAGCATAGCAATATCAGGCCGTGATAATACGGGGGATTTGGTTGACTGCTCGATAATCGAAGGCCCTACCCAATTTCAGAACCAAACCCTAACCCAGATTGCACAACGGCTATGTAATCCTTTTGGAATTCCTGTCATCTCATCTGCAGGCGATATCATAAAGAGCTTTAAAATTGATCCAGGGGAATCCATTTTTGAAGCACTGGAGCGATATGCTAGGATATATGGCTATCTATTGCGCCCCGACGGTCTTGGCAACCTTACTATTCCAGGAATTGGCAGCACCTATGCAAATTCAGCACTTATCCAGGGCAAAAATATTATCTCGGCTTCAGTCGAATATGATCATTCGGATAGGTTTAACGAATACAAAGTTTTCGGTCAAAATCAGCTTCCAGATGAGGAGGAAGAAGGAAGCGAAGAAGTAACAGGGTCAGCCAAAGATAATGGCGTTTTAAGATATAGACCCAAGGCCATTATTTCAAACAATTCTATCAACGACAATCAAGCAAAAGCCTTGGCAGAATGGGAAGCAACGGTTAGAGCAGCAAGGGCGATCTCGGTCACAATTGAGGTTCAAGATTGGAAGCAGGGAGAAAATAGGCTTTGGGATGTCAATGAACTTGTTCGAGTAGAATCTCCATCCCTTGGAGTATCGGCCTATATGCTCTCTACTGGCGTTGATTTTACCTACAGTAAAGAGGAAGGGAAGAAAACCAGTATCGAGCTAACACGCCTTGATGCATTTAAACCATCCCCTGTTATCGATGAGGTAGAGTTTGCTTAAAGAGATTGAAAAATTACTTTCTCCTATCAGACGTAGGCTGTTAATGATTTTGGGAAAATCTCTAATAACTGCCATTAATGATGACAGAGGATTTCAGCAGCTTCAGCTCTCCATTTTAAAAGATGAGTTAATCGACAAAATTGATCGCTATCAAAACTATGGCTTCACCTCCCACCCTAAACCAGGATCTCAAGCTATTGGGCTCTTTAATGGCGGTCGGCGCAACAACGGTATAGTGATCTGTGTTGACGATAGGAGGTACCGGCTTAAAGGGCTTAAAGAGGGCGAAGTTGCCATCTATACGGATGAGGGTGACTCGATAATATTAAAGCGAGAAAATACAATCGAAGTCAAAACTAAGAATTTCAAAGTAAATACAGAAACTAGCGAAATTAATTCGAGTAAATCCATTCTTTTTAAGACTGAAGAGACCACGATTGAAACCAAAAAATTTAAGGTAACAGACGGAACAAATGACATTACAGCATTGATCATAGATTGGATGAGTGAAGTCATTTCTGCAACCACAAATACCATGCTCGGACCAATGAAACTTATTGGTATGGGATTTCCGACCCTAAAGAAAAAACTGGAGAAATTTAAAAAATGATGGATGGCAGCAAACTTGGCAAAGATTTGAAGTCTGCAATCGATGGTATTGCCGATAAAAATAATCATGGTTTATTGTGGGACGCTGTTGGGAAAGCCATCGTTTCCCATATCCAGAAAAATGCTGTTGTACTGAAAGGAATTTCGGTTGAGACAGCAGGATCAGCAACAGCGCAAAAGGGAGCAACTACACAGGATGGAAAGATTCAATAAACTTGTCGGAATTGATCTTTGTAGTGGTATCGGTGGTATAACCCTTGGTCTAAGCGAATATGTAAATCCCGTAGCTTACTGTGAGATTGACGACTATGCTAGTAAAGTGTTGAAAGCTCGAATCGCAGACGGCTTTCTACCAGATGCACCTATCCATGAAGATGTAAAAAAGTTTCCCTATAAGTCATACAAGAATAAGGTAGACATCATATATGCAGGATTCCCATGCCAAGACATCAGCGTTGCAGGAAAAAGAGATGGTTTGGAAGGAAAGCGAAGCTCGCTTTTTTTCAAAATTATCACCTTGGCCAAGAAAATCGAGTCCACTTTTGTATTCCTGGAGAACGTTCCTGGTATTCGCACAAAAGGACTTGAAGAAGTCACAAGGACTATTACCAGCGCAGGGTATGATCTCCGGTGGCTTGTTTTACCCGCTTCGGCGTTGGGTGCCCCGCACGTTAGGGAACGCTGGTTCCTACTTGCCTACTCCTCTAGCTTCTCAGAGCGGCGGGTTTTCAAATCGGAGAGGAGGAAGAAAGCCAACTCTGGATGTAATGGCAGCGCGAAACCTATGGCCAACCCCGTTGGCATCAGACAGCAGAAAACCAAGCAAGGCGGATTACCAGAGAAAAAGCCCATGCTTGAGGGCAAGAGTTGGTGGGCCGTTGAACCCGATGTTTGTCGAGTGGTTAATGGGTTACCAAATCGGGTGGACAGACTTAAAGCCCTTGGAAATAGCGTAGTCCCGGTTCAAGTAAAAGTAGCTTTCGAGCAACTCCTAGGAATTCATGATGAAAGATATTTCGATACTGGAAAATGATTCCCTTGATGAAACCCTTACATCTGCCATCCTGATTAGTCTTTTTACCGATAAGAGGGTTACTGAAGACGAGACAGATGAGGATGATAAGCGTGGCTACTGGGGTGATGAAAATCTAGGTTCTAAACTCTGGCTTCTTGATCGAGAAAATATTTCGGAATCCACACGCACAAAAGCTAAGGAGTACACTGAGGAAGCTTTGCAGTGGCTAATAGAAGATAGTGAAATTAAAGATCTTAAAATTGAAACATCGTATGTAAATTCCCATCTTATCATCAAGATCAACGCATTGGGATTAAGTATTGACTACACCGATCAAAAAATCCTTTGAGGAGGCTTATGCTGAGATCCACGAGGATCTTAAGCAGTCACTTGACATTACAAAACCGAAAAGATTCTCGGTTGCCAGTATTCTGGCAAGGGCTTTAGCTCCTCAAGTATCTTTAATCTACCTTTTTATCGATGCTCTTGCTCGTGCCATATTACCCGATGCAGCGGTAGGAGTCTTTCTTGAACGATGGTGTGCCATCTATGGCATATTTAGAAAACCAGCGTCCAGAGCACAGGGAAAAGTAGTTTTCAGTGGTGTAGATGGATCGATTATTCCTATCGGCCAAAGACTTCAAGATATTAGTGGATTAGAGTTTGAAACTCAAGAGTTGGTTCAGATAGTAGATGGTACCGCAATAGTTTCAGTGATCTCTGTCGGTCAAGGTCGAGACTTCAATATTCCGAGTAGTTCAGAGTTAACCCTCATTAGTCCTGTAGCTGGCGTCACTTCTCTTGCTATTGTAGATCAGAATGGATTCAGCGGCGGCTCTGATATCGAAAGTGATTCGAGTCTGCGCGAAAGACTTTTATTCCGTTTAAGAAATCCGCCACAAGGTGGAGCTGCACACGACTACATAAGCTGGGCATTAGAGATTCCTGGTATTACACGAGCATGGGTATATAAGCAATATCAAGGACCTGGTACTGTTGGAGTAACTTTTGTTCTTGATGCTGAATCAAATATTATACCTAGCGAAAACTCAAAGCCCTTTTTAGATCTTAAAGCAAATCTTGAGCAGAAAGCCCCTTTAACAGCGGATGTAATTCTTTTCCCGCCAATAGCTAAAGTCATTAACCCCAGAGTCAAGCTTATTCCAGATAATGACGCGGTTCGGAGAGAAGTAAAAGAAGAACTTTCGGACTTATTTTACAGGGAAGCTGAAGCCGGAGAAGCCTATAAGGCAGATGGGACCATCCTTGTTTCGAAAATAAGGGAGGCAATTTCAACGGCTGAAGGTGAGCAAGACCATGTTCTTGAAAGTCCTACTTCAAATATTACTGTTGGCAGAGGTGAAATAGCTATTTTAGGTGATATAACATGGCTATAACTCACTCTGAAAAATACTTTAGTGCGCTAAAATCGAATCTTCCACCTGGAAAGATCTGGCAAATTACTTGGCTACTAGATCTACTAAAAGGATGCAGCAATCTTTTTCAGCGCATTGATGATTACTCGATAAAGATTTTTGTTACTGAAATGGTTGATAATGTTGAAACCTATAAGGATCTTTGGGGCAAAATTCTTGATATACAAAATCCCAATGCTGCAAAAATAAGAGGTAAACTTGGAGCTACAGCCGGACAAAATATAGCAGACTATCAGCAGCTATTTGACCAAATATCTTCTAATCAAATTGCTATAGACTTCATCCCTCCAGCTCGATGTGGTATGAGTTGCGGTGGATATCTAGCAGGGATTCCTTGGAAATACACAATCATCCTTTCTGACATAAATCCCGACGAGCTAGAAACAATCAAGGAAACTGTAGAAAAAATTGAACACGCACACATAAACTTTCTATATTTTGGTGAGGAAAGATGGATACAGTTTGGCTGAATGAAGGTGGTATAATCGTAAATGGAAAAAGCGTTTTTAGTGAAGGTGACCCTTCACCATCTGGGCATCCACCAACAAGAATTACCGCTAGATTTTTAAATAATCAGATGTTAGAGCTTGTAAACTTAGTACTCGGTGCCGGATATGCATTAAATCATCAGAGTAATACCCAGCTTTTGGAATCGGTGAGAAAAATCAGCCTTTATCGAGATTATGACGCAATCGTTGGAGATGGCTATCTTGCGTCTATTGATGAAGCATTAGATAAGGTAGGACCATCAAGTAAGATCCTTGTCACAAGTCATATATTTACTAGCTCAACGATTACCATTGACCAACCAGATATCTCTATATCATCTCTACCAGGAGTAAATATAACAGGTCGAAATCTGTCAGGCTCTTTGTTCGTCCTTGACGCAGCAAGAATTACTTTTAAGGATTGTCGGCTGGGGATCGAGAATCCAGCTAGTTCCAACTATGTTTTCAATTTATCTGATCGGGCTGAATCAGCATTGATTTCCAACACTAGAATATTTAATTTTGCAAGCCAGCCATTTTTCACTTCGACTAGCAATAATCTTTTTCAATCAGGCACCGTAATCGAACGTTAATGCAAAGCTTCGTCTTCCCTAAAAGGCTTTATCTGTCTTACAAATAGCCGTCAGGATAATTTATTTAAGGGAAACAATAGATGACAAAATTAAGGATGATTTTTTGGTTATGTATTGCGACATTATTTTCGAGTGTTGCTTGGGCACAATTTGTTGAACCTCCGTCTTTCGGGAATTATTACCAAATCGATATTATAGATGATTCCTCTGGTAGAAATTTTTGTATCTATCGATCAGGTAAAGCGATGTATTGCATAGACGGCAATCCAGAGCGCCATGATCTTAAGGGTGACGTTAACGTCGGCCAGCTATTCAAAAATCAAAAATTGATACTCGGTGAGAATGCTATCTATGATAATAGCGGTAGACAGGTCATAGATTTAAACACTGGTGAATGGGTCGGAGATCCAACTGGACTCCGTGGTCCTAAAGGTGACAAAGGTGATCCAGGAGCTACTGGTCCGAGGGGGCCACAAGGAGTAAAAGGTGACAAAGGGGATACTGGTGTAGCTGGACCAATTGGACCAAAAGGTGATAAAGGCGATACTGGTGCAACTGGTCCAAGAGGTCCTCAAGGTGACAAAGGAGACAAAGGGGATAAGGGTGATACAGGAGATCGCGGTTTGCAGGGCTTAAAAGGTGATACGGGACCAAGAGGACCTGAAGGACCTATCGGTCCTCAAGGGCCAGCAGGTAATTTTTCAGGATGCGTGCAAGAGCGAGTTACCCAGTCTTCTACACTAGCTGATTTCACTATTGGCGCTAATTGTCCGTCTCCAGATTATATTGCAACGGGAGGAAGTTGCCAAGCCTTTGGTAGAGCTGAATTGCTCGGAAATAGCCTTGGTCCGATTTCTAATGGGTGTTTTTTTAGAAACACCTTCGGAGGTGAATCAAGTGGCCAGTCACGAGTTACATGTTGTTTGCCATGAATCAATTAATTCTACAAATAGCAAAATATGAGCTTGGCACCTACGAAGTGCCAGGCCCC
This sequence comes from Pseudobacteriovorax sp., assembly GCA_050293845.1. Taxonomy (GTDB): domain Bacteria; phylum Bdellovibrionota_B; class Oligoflexia; order Oligoflexales; family Oligoflexaceae; genus DT-89. The sequence continues at coordinate 29,640 of JBNKNM010000004.1, forward strand.
GAAAACAATCCTCGGATCTTACATTACTCTAAAAAAGCTGGTCTTGATTGGGTTAAAAGCGAAGAAACTTCATGGTGTGGTATTTTCCTTGGATATTGCACGAATGAGATCCCAGAATTTATGAGACCTGAATGGCCAAGATCCAAAGCAGCAACGGCAAGGCAGTGGTTAATCTACGGCGTTGATGTTCCGCTAGCTAAGGCAAAACCAGGGGATATAGTTGTCTTTTGGCGAGAGAGTCCTGATTCATGGAAAGGGCATTGCGCACTTTACCTTGATCAGGATGCGACAAAGATTTTATGCCTCGGTGGAAACCAGGACGACAGCGTTTGCGAGAAATGGTTTAGCAAAGACCAACTTCTTGGAATCCGTAGATACTAATAAAAGGGGATAGGGGTTAAATGGCCTCTATTCCCATTAATGTCGTCGTAGTCCGCTTATTAACTTGATGGCACTCATAGCACAAACGATTACCCGCCGATTCAAAATATTCTTGGCATTTTAAACAGATTAGAATCTTTTTTTTAATGACAGGAAGTCCAGCATTGGCCCTAGCAGCGTTCTGATCATTAAATTGATGTAACACTTTAATTGGTAATTTTTTAACCTTCATCCAGATCCTCTCTTAATTTGATAGCGTTAAGAGAATTTTCAGCGATTAAAATTACCCGAAAAAGTATTATTAGGATAGCGGAAATAAGGTACATTTGGGAATCTGTTACACCTAAACTTTTCTTTGTTGAAAGGCTATCAAGCTTATCCTGTAATTTCGAAACTTGCTCCCCGAAAAGTTTCATATTATCCCAAGACCTACCATGAGTTGCCTTATCTAGAGAGGCTATAGCTTGGTCTAGTTGTTTCTTAATTTGAGTCCGACTATCCTCCCCATTCTGCTCAATTCTTTCATCTGAAGTCAGCTTTTGACGGCTTGTCTGGTATTGGTGAAAGCCAAGGGATATGACTAGATATGAAAATAGTAGACAATAGGTCAAACCCTTTAAAAAATTCATCCATCTTGATCGATATTTAGTCAGCATGAGAGCGATCAGGGATCCCTCGCTTGCTAAAGCTAACCCCCAAGAAAATTGAGGTGAAACGTCATGTTCTTTAAAAAATTCAACTTGGAGCAAATAAAATAGACTGGTTAAGCCAATCATAAATATAAATCGCATTAAATTTGCAGGTCTGCCAAATAGTTTTTGAATTACGTCTTTCCATCCATGTTGAAAATTGAATTTTTTCTCTTCCCTAGAGTTAAGATTCAAACCTGATATTTCAAACTTGGTTTCAACTTCACAAGTTAAGGAATTAAAATTGAAGGTTTCAACATGTGGTTTCAACCAATCCTCTGTAATATCACGTGGTTTACGTACAGTATTTTTAAGACGTTTCAACATTTCAGCCTGTTCAGTTTGCATAGTTTCAACTGTCAGATTTGAATTTTCAGGTTTAACTAGCGACAACTTTGCCCCATTTTTACGACGTTTTCTTTCCATAGCTTTTTGTTTCAACTTTTCTTTGTTCTTTTGGTAATATTGACGGTTGTATTCTGCTCGTGTCATCTCACACCTCACAATATTTTATGTAAAGGGGCAGCAGAGAACCAAAGGGAGCTGTGGGTAACATGCTTTGGATCTGTTTAGCGCGTTCAGCTTTACTTTGATCTTGGGAAGACGAGATATTATCGAGCAGAATTTTAAGCTCACCGATGTTTTGCGGTCTTTTAGGCTTAGGTTCTATTTGAAGCCGCTTTCTTGCTTCACTTAGCTTATCTCCAAACATGGATTCAATAAGCTCAGAGGATGGATTTAGAAAATCTTGCGACTTTTTTGCTAGTAATTGAGGTAGTTCAGAGACAATTTCATTAAGCTGGATTGCGCTAAAAGCACTATCTATAGCGCGATTTCCGGCCCTTAGGAGCTGTTTTTTTGTCTTCACACTCAGATCATAGCCCGAAAAAAGCCAATTTATACTCTTTGCCCTTTCAAGCAAATAAGGGTCATTTTCAATTTCTCGAATTTTTTCAAGCATAAGAAGTTCATTGCTACGAGTGCGGCGATAATCTGTTAAAAAACGCCTTCTTTCAAAGGGTGAAACAGCTTTTTTTACTACTTCTTCCCAAGCAATGATTATGTTGTCAATCTCGGATTTACAAGATTCCTCAGAACTTTCGTAAGAAAATGGGGAAATATTGGGGCTTTCTTTTGGGGCTTTAGCTGGGGAATTAGAGGGTATTTCGGAGGTGGGAGCTTCGTTTATGACTACCTCTCCCACAGTGTCCAAAGAGGTAGGAGGGGGTAACGGTGTGGACGTAAAAAAAGCGCTGCATGAATCGCCTACGGCCCTTTTCCTAATTGCTGAGATGTGCTCTTGGGAATTTAGGACATCTTCATAGGAAGTGAAGCACTCTATGGTTAAAGTGTAGTCATTGGTTAGTTGTTCGTAGTGACCGTTTTGGTTTATCAAGATCCTTTGTTTTTTAGTAAGTAGTTCTTTCCGTATTAGTGATTTAATTTTTTTCTGAACGGTCTTGTTAGACATCCTAGTATTTTTGGCTATCGTCTCGATTGACGGCCAAGCGACCTGATCGACAAAGCCTTTGTCAAAAGGCATGAGCGATCCGAGATAGAGTAGAATGGCCTGCTCGTAGATATCTAAATCTGGCAATGCATGGATTGCCTTTAGATATCTGCCGCCTTGAAACACTCTGTGATTTACTGGAAATAGTTGATGTACGTTTGACATGGATTCCCTCATTCCGTGAGGGAGCTACTAGCTTAGATTGAAAAGTAGGCAATAAAGGTTTATGCTCCGTTCATAGGAACGGCGGGTCTACTTTAATCGGTATGCTAGGCTCCGTTGTTCTGGAAGCGGGAGGCTCTAACTCTCGCTTCCTGCAAAAGCCAATTTTGAAAACCTTAATTCCTCAAACTACAAACTTCCAACAAATTTTTTCTAAATAGCTCAGGTATTTAGTAGATAATAGAGAGTTTTTTGCTACAAAACATTACACTTCACAGAATGCCAAAATGAGGGTAGTTCGTTTATCCCAATGCCAAATGAACTATAAATTTTATGCATAAAAATAGGATATTTTTCAGACTTGGACTGATCTGATTTGACATATAAGAATTCTACAAATCACATTTAATGTAGGGGACAAAAGAAGTTCTTCACTAAGCCATTATAGCTTATATATTGAGGCCGTTTTCTAAAACTCAGGACTTCTACTCCTGTGGTCGTACTAAATTTCCTTTGACTATTAGGGATATAGTGGGAGGTTTAGGGTGACCATGGGAAATTAAACTAATTTTCTTATTATAACAATATGATATCAAAGGTAAAAAGTCGATTTGACGTGGCGATTCATAATCCTGAGGTCACGAGTTCAATTCTCGTCCTCGCTACCAGAAATCCCTTAAAATCAAGCATTTAACTCAATATGACAAAATTAGCGGTTGCAATATTGCTGACCGTCGGTTGCAACCGTATTGAAACCGAAAGCTCCTAGTAACCTTCAAAGCTATTTTTAACAAGGTCAGCCATCCTCTCAATCCCATCATGTGTCATCACAAACCCAGTATAATGCTTTCTACAAACCTGTTCTGAGTTCCCGAGGTTCTGAGCAACCTGACTCAAGGTTGCACCATTATTTAACAAATTAATCGCATAGCAGTGCCGCCAATCTTTGAAGGAAATTTCTTGCGAAACATCAGCAGCTTTACAACCAAGTTTAACCTCTCTCCAAAACTTTCTTTGCCGCAATTTCAGTCGTTCTTGCTCATCTATAGTGACCCACATCAACAAGTCTTTTTTGCACTCGATAAACCCAAAAGTTCGCCTAACTTTGCGTCTTTTTGGAAGACCATATGATCCATCTCTATACATTTGTGACGCGATATTTAGGCTAATTCCATCCTTCATAAATGTAAGATTCTTCCTTTTTAATGCAAAAATTTCTCCTATTCGAAGACCTGTGTAATATGCAATGCTTGATAAAGCACGACAAATTGGATCCAAATATTCCAAAACCTGCAAAAACTCATCATGCCCCAGGTTCTTAACTTCATAGTGTTCTTCCGGCATTGACTCTAATACGTCAGTCAGTGGTCGGCCACAGAATCTCATTAAAGCATTTAGTCTCATAACCGCTTTAGTATGAGGGATCACATTAGGTTTATCTTCGAAATAACTATCTGTTCGTTCTTGAATTTTTTCGATAGGCGCGTAACGAAGATCTAAATCTCCTATCGAAAGTATTGCTCTAGTGAGATCGTTATAGGCAGATTGGATTGTGCTTTTTGCAAGTCTTCGCTGTCGTGACTTCTTTAGATATTTAAACGCATAATACTCGTCAAGTAGTACTTTATTTGCTTGCAAGTAAGAATCAGCATGGCTGTCTCTAGCTTTATAAATGCTGTCTACTATATTTTTAAACTCTTTTTCACACTCTGAATAAGAAATCTCGCAGGAAAGAAACTTTTCATTTAATGATCTAATTTCTTCAGTATTAAGTGTCTGCCACTTCGATCCTGGCTCAAGTATACATATTCTAAAGCTACGACGACCATAACTGGGCCTTTTAAAAACTATTCGCATCTTACTATTCACCATTCCCTCCTTTTTCGCATCTTCTCTTCCAACCATGCTCTAAGCGTAGTTCGTAAGGCATAATTCTTTCGTCCAATACGAATGCACGGTAATTTTCCAGAAGACATCCAATTGCTTACTGTTCGAGGTGAAACTTCTAGTTCGACCGCAATCTCTTCCTTTGATACCAGATTGTCAAAGAGCTTTTCCCGCCTATTATCAGCAGATTTCATAAAAATAACCTCAATATAGGATTTTTAGCAAAGAGATATTTTGCGAGAAAAGAAGAAATTAAATTGTGCAGAAAGGTGAACCGACCATCCTGGTCGATTCATGAAGTATAGAATTAGTAGTCGTCTAAATGCAAGTGTCTATTTCTGGGCTTTGATTGTATATAGCGTTGAGTCACCCAAATATCCTTCAGCCTGTTTACCAGTGTTAAAGATATCAATGGAATAAACTTCCTTGCTCTCACCAAGTTTAGGATTAACGTATTTTATCTGATTCCCTCTTAAACGGGCCTCTTTAAATATCTCGAAATCTACGGGCTTCATGGTCAAGTCTAGGCTATCAATATCCTTCCGGGTAATAGCAATTGGTAGCTTAATGTGCGTTGCTTCTAGATCACTAATTTCTAATCTAGTGATTTCTTGTATTTTACTATAACTTCCTCCACCTGAAACATCAGCCGGCAATTGATTTGAAGTTATTAATAATAGTATTATTAGAGCGGTGTGTTTAATCTTCATTTCGACTTCCTGATATATTGTATATTTCTGATACCTTCCAGGAGACTATTGTATGATTTGTCCCTGGATTTAGATTTGCTATTTTTTGTTCCTCCTCAATTACTCTTCTAATTCTGCCTAGTGATTGCTCTGTAAATTGTCCCGTCGTTGCTGCACTAAAGTAACCACCTCCCTTCGATTTTAATACTCCATCTTGTTCTCCATCCAATTGAAATTGATTTATTCGATCATATGTCGCCTTATCTCTGTATGAGATCTTACACTTTGAAGACAACTTCCCCTCGCGATTGATTTCAACTATGTCTTCTTCCAGCAATCGATTAACCAGACCCTTACTAATTGAGTTGATTGTACAAATTTCTTCATATGTCTTTGAGGAACCAAAAATCTCTAGTGCTGTAAGGAAGGTTAGCCTGTCATGAGTGAACCATGCCTGCTCATCTGTTAATAAAATTGTCTGATTATAGTAGTTTTTAATGACTCCACTAGGGATTCTGTAATTCCACTCTACGGGAATCACTGCTTCAATTTCCTCTCGCGTTAATACCTTAAGCATTTCAGTCACGAACTGGGTGATTGTAGAAGGCTGTGGCTTGCTCGTTGGATTTTTCTCCAAGTAATATAGTGTACCTCGGTTCAATCCCATATCATCAATGATTTCACCTAGCCTTCGTTTGTCTTTGCTAACCACGTATCGAAATTTTTTATAGAATTGTCTACTCTCAGTCATCATTTATCCAATTTTAGAAACTCTTTTTTCACTCCGTGGATATTTCTATTGCAGCAATTTATAGAGTCTGCAATTAGAAACATATTGCAAGAAAGTTACTCAACTAAACATAGCTCCAAATTCTTGGAGTATTAGAGTCAATTGAACAAAATTTTTAGACAAAAAACGATAGATTCAACATTATTTAGCCATCTTTTAAACACGATGTTGAAAATTTCTGTTGAAAAAATATTTTCGAAAATTTCTATGTCAATAAAAGTTCAAAAGCTCTCTATTTTTTGAACATTAGATGTGATTTGTCGAAAAAATAGACCATTTTTCAACTAAGGTACTGTTAGCTAAATTGTTGAAAAATATTACTGATTTCAAAGAACAAAAAGTCCTGATACAACCTTTTTTGTCGATAGAGGAATCCACCTCTATCCTAAAAAACAACTATTTCTGGAATACAAATGAACAGACTAGCACTCGAATGTGCAGCTTACAGGCTACCCATGCTTGTAGGAGATGGATTCGTGTTTGAAAATTTTGAGCAGTACACTCGTGATAGGCAGGAGTTTCTAAACAATCCTGAACACCTCATACAGTTTCTGAGAGCTACAACTTATCTAGAGAAATACTCAAGTTGCTCAATCACAGACTGGCACCGGGAGAACGATGCTTATGTCTCTAGACTAATACCCGCTTTAACATGGGAATATCAGATTGAGTTTAATCTAGGCCCAATCGTAGCCGCCCTTAGCTATCTAAATATTGAAATGGAATTACCAGAACCTAACTCTATTGAGCCGCTTGTAGGGCTAGATCCAATCATATTTGAACTGGAAAGAGATATCGTAGGTCGAACTTTGAAACGACTTAATCAACCCAATATCTGAGAAACATCTCAGTTTTTATCTATCACTTTTTTTAGGAGTATTTCGTTATGAAGTCAAAGTTAACAACCATTCTTACAGCCAGTTTTTTATTCCTAGCCTGCGAGCCAAAAGACGGCGACGATGGGACAAATGGAAAAGACGGGTTAAACGGAACCGACGGCGTAAGTTGCGCTGCAATTCAAGACGAAGGCGAAGACGCAATCCTGTGTGGTGAGACTATCATTCCTGTTATCCACGGGGAAGATGGCGAAGATGGAGAGAAAGGTGCAAACGGTGAGGACGGAGAAGACGGTCTTAGCTGCCAACTTGCCGAAAAGGAAGATCAGACATACGTTGTTTGTGGTGATGAGTCTTACCTTTTACCCTCTAACGATCCATCCGAAGTAGACTCTTGTGAAGCATCGAAGTTAGAAAGCGGTAACTGGCTAATCACTTGCGGTGATGAGTCCTTCGAGGTCCCAAGCGAAGAGTCAATCGCGGGTTACATTGTTCTTGCTCTTTCTCCAGTTGAAGCGCCTGAGCTAAGTGTGCAAACAGCAAACGGTTTAACCGCAACTCTAAACTTCGAGATTCCAGTTGAATTAGACAAGGAAGCACTAAAGCTACTACCTGAAGGCTATAAGCTTTCTCGCCTAAGCTCTAACAGCTTTGAACTTAAGTCAGCAGATTTGTTTGAAGGCTTCCCTTTTACTAGCGAGCTTACCACCTGGTCTGAAACACTTCCTGCGGGCCTTTTTCTAAACAAACTTAACCCTGCACAAGTTCTACAAGACACCGTCGAGCTAGCTGTAACAAGCTATGACTATGTTATCGACTTTGAAACACTAACATTTGATCGTGACGATTCGAATATTTGTGAAGCTGAGTTCAGCCCGCTAGCGTTCGAAGAAGTGAAGAAACTCAAAACAGCCCAGAAGCCGGTACTTCTATCTGTAGCTGAGAAAAAGGCCTTTAACGTAACAACCCAAAAGGTTGTTTCGGTAGAACCTACCAGCGAAGTGCAAATTTCCTGCATGCGCTAACTTACCCCTAGAGCATTTGGGGACTTGGTCTTTGGCCAGGTCCTCGTTTCTGTATTTTATGAGGATGGGATTATGAAAATTAGACTTGTTAACTTTTTAGACACGGATGTGATCTTAGATCGGCTCGAAGCCGAATGCCGAAAAGCTGGTCTTACGATTCGTGAGCTATGGCGAAGAATACAGCTTGAAGAACGAACTATGGATCGTTGGAGGCTAGGTCAAAACACTCCTTCACTTTTGAGTCTTCAGCATATTCAAGAAGTTATTAACACACATATAAGAGAGACAAACCCAGGTGCAGAGTTTGAAAATGCCTCATGATCTGGTGGGGCCTACTAACTATATGAATCCTAATGAGGATATGTCTGATTACCACCGCCGTTGGTGGTGGCTCAGCAAATCTCTTATTGATCTATTGCTCACGACACCAAGGCACCTTTGGTATAAATACCTTTGTGAAGGAGTTCCAAAGCAAAAAGAAACAAGGTCCCAATCATTAGGGACTGATGTGCATACTCTCATACTTGAAATGCACCTATTCGAAGCTAACTATATGTGTGGACCTGAAGGGAAGAATCGTACTCATGCCCCATTTAAGAAACTAGCCGCAGACAATCCAGACAAGAGAGTTCTGCCCTACGCCGAATACAAGCTGCTCGAAGCTATCTATAATTCTATTAAGCAGCAACCCATCGGGAAGTACTTTCTGGATCTTCAGGGTGAATCTGAGGTCTCCTGCTATTGGAAAGATCCAGACCTCGGCCAACTATTAAAGTGTCGACCTGACAAGATAATAAAAAGTCAAAAGATCGTAGTTGATATCAAGACTACAGCGGTTTTAGGCAAACACAAATTTATAAGACATGCCGCAGACCTAAATTATCATAGATCCGCAGCACTAACTAAATTGGGCTTAAATGTCTTAACGGGTCATGACTACGAGTATATCTTCCTAGTTATCGAAATGAAACCGCCATTTAATGTCGCCGCCTATTCCTTTGATGAGGAAGCCATAGCCCTTGGTAATTCTGAAATCGATAGGGCCATTCAAATCTTCAAGGAGTGTCAGGAGTCAGATAACTGGCCTGGATACCCTTCTAAAATACAGACTATTTCTATGCCTAAATGGAGGACAGGTAACCATGGATAATGCTGTTACGCAGAGGAACGAATCCGATCTTGCGGGACTACCTCCCCAGATGAGAAGTCTTATGGGAGTATCCCAAAGGCTTGCTAGATCTAACATGATTCCCAAACACTATATCGGTAAACCCGACGATATCCTTGTAGCCCTTCAGACTGGCTTTGACCTTGGGCTAGAAAGTTTTGTCGTTGCTCTCAATGAAATATCGATGATCAATGGTAAGTCCTCGATCTCATCAAAACTCGCCATGGCTCTAGCGAAAAAAAGCGGAGTCTTTTCTACAGATATCACCTTCGAGCAAGAAGGTAAGACCTGGGATGATCTTAGAGTCTGGGCTAAGGCTACTCGCCGCAGTGACGGCCAGGAGGTGAAAGCTGATACCTCGATCAAGATGGCTATCGCTGAAGGCTGGACTAAAAATCCTAAATATAAATCTATGCCCGTTCAAATGCTTTCCTATCGTTCAGCCATGTTTCTGATTAGAAGATACGCGCCGGAAGTATTACTAGGTATTCAGATTATTGACATCGAGGCCGCTGATATCCGCGTGGATAGTAACAGTGGAATTGAAAAATTAAACGCCAATATTGAAGAACAGATTGGCGGCTAAATATTAACTAGGACGGAGAAGTTAAGCGGATCAGAAGAAGTTTAAGCGTTGCGGAAAGCGTTTATCGATGAACCTCACGTAATGGAAGACGTTTGTGTTCATCAGTTTTTTTATTCTTATAGATTTGTTGCAGTATTGATGGAGGTGACCTTGAGACTAAATATTGAAGAACGTGCTTTCGGTGATAGCCGTAGAAAAAAACTCGCCCATCTTTTGGGTTTTAAAGAGAATGCAGTACTTGGTTTTTTAGTGCTCCTATGGCACGGCTCCCAGGAAGCTGGAAAATATATTGCCACAAGAGATGAGATCCTTACCTACTGCGAGGAATTTGATCCTGAGTTTTCTTGCCTTCTCTTTGACGGGCTTTTAAATGCTGGCTACATATCTCATTTAGCCGAGGATCAGTACCGCATTCATGGTAACGAAAAACAAATAGCCGGGCTTCAAAAACATAAGGCTAAGTCTGTCAAAGGGGCTAAGGCTACTAAGGATAAATGGGCTGAGATTAAGAAACAAGAAAAGCTTGAAGGCCAGAAGGAAGGCCATAGGCCCTCAGAAGATAAGGCCACAAGCCCTAACTCCGGCACGCCTGATGAATCTTCTGAGCAGACCTTGGATAGGGCTCATTCACATATCACAATTCACAGTTCACATTCACAGAAAGAAAAAAGAGAAAAAAAGAAAGTTGAGTGTGACCTCGATGAAATCCCTTTTTCGTCAGACGCTATCGCATCAGACCTTCCTCCAAAATCGAAAACTAAAATTCCAAAGAAATGGGAAAGAAAAATCTCAGACTTCGACCAGATGATGGCAAAGACTTGGATGGACTATGCCAAAGAGAAAGTTCCAAGGGGAAAATTCAATGAAGGGGAATTCCAGGTAGCCATCACAAAGATGCGTCATGAGTACAAACTCAGCGAAGGAGATATCACCTCGCTTTTTTCCTGGTGCCAAGAGAGCGAGTTTTGGAAGGACAAATCTTTTAGCCCCGTAGGCCTTCTAAGGCGAAAAGGGGAGAAGACGAACCTTGATACTATCCTCATACAAAAGTCGCAGCAGAAAAAAGGTTTACCCCCTTCAAACGCGAATCGATACAAGGTGGATGACGGTCACGAGGAATACAAACGAAAACTCATTGCAAAAGTGAAGGCTGAGCAAGAGGGGATCACCTGATGATCAATATCGATAAACTCTTTGCAGCATCAAAAGATCGTAGCCCTATAGAGTTACCTGGACCAACGAACGAGGAGCGAGAGGCTTGGCAAACCTCCCTCTTAATAGGCTCAATGGCAATCGCTTCTAGCTATGTAGGTATTACGCGAAAGGACTTTGAAACGTTTCGGCCTGGTCTAGTTAGAAAATTCTGGAAGGGCTCAGACGAGCTCGGAAGAAAGATCCTACGCTTTGATCCTGCTTCGGCAGAGAAGGGTTTCTACCTCTATGGAGATCCGGGGTGCGGGAAAACTTCGATCCTTAAGACCCTAGCGATCATTTTGGTGAAGCAGTTTCCGGGAGGGGTGATCTTTACTCAGCTTAAGCACGCAATTGACGCTATGGCAGAGGACGATTTTTCGTTTAAAGCGGAAATCGAGAAAAAGCTCGTAGGGGCTAGGTTTCTCTTCATCGATGATATCGGTGTGGAGCGCTCTACAGATTGGACCCGTGAGCAGGTCTATTCCATTCTTGACCAGCGTCTTTATGCACATACTGGGAACGGTGATCGCAAGTTTACCTTTTTCTCCTCGAATCTCACTCTTGATCAGCTAACGGAACGCTACCACTCGCGGGATGTTAGGCGGTTTTTGGAACTTTCTAAGTTTTTACATGTTGGAGGCAAGGATGAAGCTTAAGAAGAAAGCACATTTCGTTATCGATCCTTTGACGCTTTTACAAATTACCAAGCACATTGACGCAAACAAAAAAAAGGTTAAGAAATGACGGAGAATCTAATCAAAATTGACTTCACGACACTTACACCACTTAAGCTTGCAGATAAAGTTGTTCTCCGCGACATCTATCAAACTCTAGTAGTAAAAGGAGCTGTTTCTGAAAATACGAAATACTCCCATTGGGCTGCTCAGAAACTGCGACACTATCGTGAAAACATAGACTATTTTACGAGTGTTAAAAAGAACACCCGTAAGAACTCGCGAGGCGCTTCTAAAGTAACAGATCACATTGTCACGGTAAAACGAGCAATGGCTATTATTGGCGATGGGCACCAAGAAGTTGGTGTCAAGATGAGAGAGTTTTTTGCCGACTGTTTAGAACTCTACATTGAATCACAGTCAAATGATCTACCCGATCTTCTAGATGCAGCTGCAAAAATGCTGAGAGAAGAAAAAGCTCTTCGTATCCAAGCTGAAAAAGACAGAGCAAAAATCGGTGATAAGAAAACCGCTACAGCTATGGCTACAGCAAGTGTGGCGGTTAGGCAGCTTAAAAAGACCGAGAAAGAAAAAGAACAACTTTTAGAACAGATTGGCGATGCAACCAACTGGAAATCAGCGGTAGCTTGGGCCAAAAAATATCCTCAATTAAATTCCTTCGTAAAAAATGAGAGCGCACTGGGTCGTATGCTTTCAAAGGTTAGTCGAGAGAATGGATTAGAGGTCAGATCGATTACAGACCAAAGATGGGGCCAAGTAAAATCGTATTGTCACAAAGCAGTTTTGAAAATACTAGAAATTCACGGATAAAGGAAAAAACATGAGTAACTACAAACTACCACCGATGGAAATTGTTAAGGCATCCCATGAACTGATGTCAGTAGATGAGGGTGACTTTTTACCGATTGAATATACTGCAATGCTTCTAGGAACCACAGTGGAATCTATTTTAAAGATAGTTAAGATGCACGGGTTGGCATATTCAGTAGATTGGGATGAGAACTCAAACTGGGAGAATGAAGACGATAGATCATCAGACACCCAAAAAATCTATCTTCCAAGTGACACCGTACAAATATTGGTTATGGCATGCGAATCTAAAAAAGCCAGGGATATTCAAGCCCTCCTATTGCAAATTATCGAAAAGACCCAAGGAAGTGAAGGCATAGAATTTTAGTCTGTTGCCGATTCAGAACACGGGACATCTGAATTCTTTAACTTAGAGGCATATCAATACTGAAAATAATCGCTAAACCTCAAATAGAATAATTGGAAAACCACTAGTAGTCTAGAAGCGAACCGGAGCAAGTGAGCGAATACAGACTAATATAGAGGTATGATGATGGGAGAGAGCTATAATAGTGAAACACGTTACGACTACTTTTTAAGCACTGGAGATGGAGAGAATCTACAAATCAGTGACATCGAACTTAAAGGCATTGATCTTCGCGGAGCAAATCTCCACAAAGCGCAGCTTGTTAATGTCAAGTTGATTGACTGTGACTTTAGGTTTTCACGATGCTTCGGAGTAGAGTTTAGAAATGTCACGTTAGTAGACACTAAATTCGACTTTTCGATATTTGAGGGAGCAAAGCTAAATTTCAAGACGGTTCCAGATGGAACCTCGTTTTGGGGATCGCATTTTAAGGGCGCAAAGATATCTATCGGGAATGGTTTATCCAAACCAGTTGATAGAAATTTAGCCGTTAGGCATCCACAATTTTCGTGTCCTGCGTTTCTAAGTAAGATCGATCTTGATGCTAAGATGCACTATAAGAAGCTATTTAATGCCCATGAATGCAACGAAACGGCTATATTCGAAACTGCGCGAATGTTAGAGAATAGATATCAAGGGTCTCCTAAGAAGGTTTTGAACCCAAGAGACCACTGCCATATGGATAGCCTATCCCTTTGGTGGACTTCAAGAAACCTAATACCGCCTTGGGCGTTAATGAGAAACTAGTAAGGATAAGTAATGTTAAAAGTTTATGCAAAAGATTTTGCGGACAAATTTGAATTAACTAAACGAGAAGCGGAAGTATTCACATTGATTGCGAGTGGCAGTGTATTGCCCACTGATATTGCAGGGAAGATGGGTATATCTCAAAACACTGTGAGAATTCATATAAAGAACGTAAATACAAAAATGGGCACCAAGTCGAAGACCGAGTTTGTTGTCAAATTTCTAAAATATGTATTGAAGAAGAAATAGGGAATCCTTGGCTTTCAATCTGGTTTTTAATCGTGTTAGAGCAGTGGTTGGCATGTAGGTCGAGTTTGGAGAGTACACAATGGGAATGGAAGAAGCGGAGCTACTGAAAACAGGCGGACCATTCCTGATCGCGGTTGTCCTCATTTTTAAGATGTATTTTGACGGCAAACTCGCCCCTAATCACACCCAATACGACCGCGACATGAAGAGGATAGAGACTTCGGTCTCTAAGATTGAAGGAAGACAGTTAAAGTCTTTCGAAGCTTTTAGTCTCACAGTTCAGAGATTTACATCTTGCGTGGAAAAGCTCTCTGGAAAACTCGACCTGCATGCCAAAACCCTTGAGATTATTAATGGGAATCTAGAGACAATTTCTGAGCGGCTGACTCATTTGGAGCGTCGAGGGTGATAGAGATCAAGGCTGATCTGAGCCAGGCCCCACTCCTTTTAAAAAAAGCTGGAGTAAAAGCTTATCTTCAGGCGGTAAAAAACTCGCAGAATAAAGCACTGAATGCTGCTAAGAAAGTTGCCGAGAACATTGCTATAGAAAAGTACGGCCTTCCAAAAAACGGCCCGAAATTCGGACCTGAAAGCCCTTATGATAAGCCATCTGTTAAATCTGTCTTAGAGAATAGTCTTGTTAGGACCGTAGGCGGCATCGAGGCCGGCGTACCTTCTAAACTTTTCGCAGAAAAGAAGAGGCTTTCAGCGATCAGATTCCTAAGCTCTGAGCGGAGACCTATACAGCAGAAGGGTATTCCTAGATCTAAAAGAAGGCAAACAGTTGGAATTACTCTTGGTAGGAGGACCTTCATATCCAAGAAGAAGTTTGTTCAAAAAGGTAACTCTTCAAGGCTCCATATTTTCAGATCTAAAGAGACTACGCGCAAATGGTTAATGATTCGCAATACAATATCATCCGTGGCAAGCCTACTGCGATATAACAAAGCTGATAAGACAATGCTGATTGAAGCACGAAAGAAGTTTATTAGCTCTATAGATCGAGAAGTTGATAAACGCCTGTGGAAATAGGGAATCCTTGGCAACACAAACGCTTACAAATATGCAACTATGCCTCTGGTAATGTGACGAAACACTACTGGAGAAGTGTAGATGAAAGTTAAGTTTGGTGATATCTGGAAGTTAGGCGACCACTACTTAATGTGTGGTGATAGCTCAGCGAAGCCAATGGTTAAAAGGTTTCTAGGTGATGTCGAGCCCCGATTGATGGTCACCGACCCTCCTTATGGGGTGAACTATCAGGTAAGAGATCGGAAAAAGGCAAGTACTCAGCAAAAAGACGCTGATGATCTGGAAGATATCAGAATCAGAAATGATCACAGGACAAATTGGTCTAACTCATTTCTATATGGAAAAGCTAAAATTGCCTATGTTTGGTATCCCTCAACGGCACCTGATGTTGCCATGCAAGCGCTTAGAGATGGGATGTATCAGCCAAGACAAACCATTGTCTGGAAAAAGAACAGAGCCACTCTTAGCAGAGCCGCATATCACTGGAAACACGAGAGTTGTCTTTACGGAGTCCGAGTCGGAGATACAGCTAACTGGCAAGGTGATAGAAAGCAAACCACAGTCTGGGAAGTAGCGGGAGTTGAAGCGAAGGATCGGATTCATCCCACTCAGAAACCTTTAGAGCTTTATACAAAGCCTATTGAACTCCATACAGTCCCAGGTGAGGTGGTATATGATCCGTTCGCAGGATCTGGCGTAATATTCAGTGCATGCGAAAAGACAGGACGGATCGGCTATGGCGTTGATCTTGAGCCTCACTACTGCAAGAAAACAATCCAGAGATTTCAAAAGGAAACAGAGAAAACTGCTACGTTTATAGTAAACGTATTCGACGATACAATCGATGGCTGTACGGATACTGGCGAAGCGAGTTAATATCACGGCGATTGTTAAAACCTATGAGGACAGAACTATGGGAACAGGGATTCAAGAAACTAAGGAAGTTATAGCGTTTATCACCACTCTAGGCGTGCTAGTTGGAAGAGAAGCAGTATCGGATGGTTTACAACTAACCGATGCTCTAAAGCTTTTTGACAATAAGGACTTCAGAGAGAAAGTAAGCATTGCGCTAGATGGTTTAACCCTTGTGCCAGCGGAGTTAAAAGACCTTTCTATAAGCGAGGGATTTGATTTATCTCTTGCTGCACTTGAGTCTTTCCGCGAGATCCTTTCTGCTTTTGAACAAAGAGCTGCTTAACATGAGGGGTCTATCCCCTCTTCATTTTTCCCTTGCTACCAAAGAAAAATATCTGCTACCTTCTTTCACATCGCACCAATGCTCCGGTTGCGCTTCCTTAAGCTACTAGTCGTTTTTCTCATCAAACTTGAGACCATTAATCATTTATCTACGTCTCGTTTGGATTGGAGAAAGCATATGGAAGAGGTTAGTAGAAGCTTGTCAATAAAAGATGAGTTAACGATCAGTGAGAAGAAAATTGCTCTTAATTCAAAAGAGACAATAATTTTTATTATCAAGTTGAATTGCGAGGAAGGGCTTACGATCCCCCAGGTTGCTGACATGTTTAATACATCGTCTGAGCATATCAGGAAAAGCATAAATAGACACGCCTTAGCTACGGGACAGATTGTCCCTAAGTCTATGAAAGCTCTTAAAAACACTAATGTTATTCCTTTGAATACTCCGAAGACGAGATTTGTCCCCAAGGATTCAATTAAGTCCTTAGTCAAGATTATCAACTCGCCCACAGCCTGGACGATATATTTTCAACTCTGGGATGACGAAGAAAAACTTCGTGAAGAAAATGAGCATTTAAGATCTAAAGTCTCTTTTCAGAAGGCAGAAATAGAAAGCCTGAAAAGTCAGACCCTAAAGAAGAAACGTATCTGCTCGAACAAGATTCACACCCGCACAGTGGTAACCCAAGACCTATTCGGTGGGCAGGAAGTAAATCATGTTTACGAATCTATACCTTCCGATGCTATGACGCCTGAGCAACAGAAAACTTACAAAGCACAGCACTCAGTAAAGACGATGAATGGAATAGCGAGTAGATTAGTCGATGCTACCGAAGAGCTTGGTGGATGGTTATTCATTCAAGCTAAGAAAACAAAGACTCATGCATCACGGCTAAAGACAGGACTACTACCACCTGAAGGTAAACACGAAATAGAGATAGACATCTTAGGATAAGGAGCACAGCTATGGATATTATCGAAACAAACTTTGTCAAACCAACACCCAAACCTGAGCTTGGCGGAGAGCTTGGGCTTTATGCTGAAGAAGTGGCGATTAGCTTAGGTGTTCCTGCAAGCAGAGTAAGACAGAAACTTAAGGCGCGGGATTTAATATCTGACCTCGAAGAGAACAATATGACAGCCCTCACAATTGTGAGGGCTAATGAAGTTAATGGGTTAGAATACAATGAATTCGTTTTAGATGCTCGAGCTGCCAAGTTTTTAGTTGCTACTTGGGCTAACAAAATTGGAAGAGCCTATCTTTCTTTTCTGTTGACCCTCGAAGAGCATCATGAATCACTTGAACAGGCTGCAGCCTCAGATCCGTTAATAGCCACCATGCTTGCTAACGCCAAGATCAGGCAAGAGCAAATTGGTCAAGCCAAGGCTCTAAAGGAGATCGAAATTAAGGTAGAAGCTCTCCCTGAAGCTCTTGAAAAGAAGACATTAAAAACGGTCGAAGAAAAATTCGACGAGGTTCTAGAGAAAAACTCCGATCTTCCCGATGAGTGCATCCGGATCGATGAGATCGGACCTAAGTACTTTAAAGGCACACCCAGGAATAAATGGAAGACTTACCTAGAAGCGAAGAATCACCCGAAAAAGAGCTTTCTTTATAGGGGCGAGGGCGGGGCAGTACCATCGTCGGCTTTTATCGAAGAAGGTTTGAATCAAGCGGCTCTAGAGTTTTATCGTGAAAGAGAATTTCTGAGAGAAACGCCGAAGCTGCGATTCTACAACCACCCACTAGTTGGCACTATGCAAGAACGGAAGGAATAGATGTAAACATTTGGTTGAGTAGGTAAGGGGAGCTTCCCCCCAAACCTCTCTCAGAACGCAGCGTGAACCTCTCAGCTCACTGCGCTCCCACTGCTCAGTCTTATCTTGTCGAAGGAATTAGGTGCCAATGTGCGAATAGCAATGGGCGTTGGCTTTTTAGCCTACTCAGGAAACGCATCGTCTTACGCCACCCTCTCCTCTTTTTAAACTTCTTTCGAATCCATCTCATTAGCATTAGGTCTAAGTAGTTAGCTAGTGGATGAAGTCTAGATCTATAAAATGCACCATAATAGTTGATCCATCCGTTAATAATGGGATTTAGAGATTTTGCAAGAAATTCGATGTTATATGAAAGCCATCTTTTAAGTTTCCAACTGCGAATCTTGGCGTTAATTCTCTTTTTGGCCCTATTACTTATTGCTGGGAGAAAACCGGTGTAGATCTGCCCTGACCTGTTGTTGACCGCTTTTCGAGGTCGGAAAGTGAATCCAAGGAAATCAAAGCATATATAAGGGTATTTCACCCCTATGCTACTGCTGTCTTTGCAGAACACTATCTTGGTCTTTTCAGGGTGGATTTGGAGTTTGCAATCCAACAGCCTCCTCTCTACTGCTTCTTTTAATCTCCTTGCTTCCTCAAATGTTCGACTATGTATAACTATGTCGTCCGCATACCTCTCAAAGAGAATGTTCGGAAACATCCTGGCCATCCATAGATCAAAAGCATAGTGGAGAAAGAGGTTAGCGAGCAAAGGACTGACTACTCCACCTTGGGGCGTGCCTTTATCCCTGTTTTCTAGGCTTCCATCCTCCTTCACTAAAGGAGTCTTTAGCCATCGACTTATGTACATCTTGATCCAAGAACAATCTGTATGCTTGTTCACCGCTCTCATCATAAGATCATGGTCAATATTATCAAAGAACCCTTTGATATCTAAGTCAACCACCCACTTGTAGGACCAGCATCGCTTTCGTGTCACTCTTACAGCATCAATTGCTGATTTTCCTGGCCTGTAGCCATAGGAGTCAGAGTGAAACATAGGGTCAATCTTTGGCTCTAAAGTCATCTTAACAACCATTTGAGCTACTCTATCTGCGACCGTTGGTATTCCAAGAGAGCGTTCCCCTCCACCTGACTTAGGTATTACAACCTGTCTTACAGGTGGCGGAAAATAGCTTCCTGATGACATGCGATTCCAAATTTTGTACAGATTATCTTTTAACTTCTCATCAAACTTTTGAATCGATTCTCGATCGACTCCGTAAGACCCTCCATTTGCTTTGACTTTCAACCAAGCTTCAAAAACGAGCTTCTTTGAAATCGAGAAAGATTTCGACTTTGTGTCTTTCATCAGTTCCTCCCACATATATGGTTGACCGACCAATTCCACTGAACAGCACAGCCCCTTTGCTCCCACTCCATTACAGAGCTTTCAACACTACTACGGACTGTTCCGCCCCTGTGTGTGTCATCCGAAACTTGGCTCTTATGGGGCTTCCACTTGAGTTGTATCGTTACCATACACACGACAGGTTCCCATGTTCCATGTAAAAGCCTATGTTAGGTTCACGCCACCTCTACACCGGACACCACCTAGACAGTAAACAGGTTTCTTCTAGGCTACTCTTGGGCGATGTTTAGTTCTCCCAATTTTGGCGATCAACTGATTACTTTCGATGTCTCTTCGAATGGTTCGCTTTCGCTCGTCTCCCTAACATGTACCTGACATGTCAAGCATGCCTTTTCCTTGTCGCTCACTACCACGTCTCTTTAACGAAGCAGCACAAGGCGGTTTGGTATCTCCTCCTGTAAGGCGACACCGAAGGGCCTACCTTCATCTTCTACACAGCATTAGCTCTCAGAGCTATTCATGGCACACTAAACATGTAAACCCCTTAATATAACTAGGAAAACATGTTTACATTTTCAACTTAGGATCTAACGTCCAATGGCTTAGCAGCTAGGGAAAGAAGCTCTCAGGACGCGAACGAAAATAGTCTTTCTGAGTTGCAATTGCCTTTGAAATGAAGCTCTATTGGACAATGTTTACATTTGAAACATGTAAACACACTGTATTTACTAGGTATTCATGTTTACATTTTTGGAGAAAGATTATGAGCAAGATAAGCCCACTGGCAATTCGCACCGACGATGAGAATAAAGAAAAGTTCAGCAGGTTGGCAGGTGACAAAAAAGCCGGTGACTTTCTAAAGGAACTAATGGACCACTTCGAGTCTCATTCTGCTGGCGGGGTAGTCGAAGTAAATGAGGACTATCTGCAAGTTAAAACAGCGATGAATAGGGTCCTGGAGATTTTCAACGGTGTTCACTCCAACGCTAGACTTTCAGAAGAGAACATTAGGTCTGAGCTCGGAAGAAGGATCGAGTCTCTTGAGGCTGAAAAAGCATCCGCAATAGAAAAGGCTAGAGCTTCCATTGATGAGGCTCAGGAGCTAGACAGAAAGCTTCAGGCCTCCGAGGGAATGGTTACCGCCTTTAAAACCATTAAAGATGAACTGGATACTAAGAAAGTTGAACTTAACGATCTCAAGACGCAGCTTGGAGAAGCAACCACGCAGCTAAAGGATCTTCCAGGGAAAAATGATGAGATCGGAGATTTAAAAATTCGAGTCGCCAAACTAGAAACAGAAAACGAACAACTTAGAGAGCGTATGGACGACTATAGAAGCTTTAACGGCTTTAACCGTGAGAGCGGAGGAGTCCAGCTTGATGCATAGGAAAAGAAATGTTTACGGTGGAGAATCTTGAAATAGGTGGGAAGTCGCTTAGAGTTTTTGATTTCGACGGCCTAACGGGTGTACTTATTAAAGACCTGGGTGACTACCTGGGAATCAAAGCACAATCTGTCTGCTATCATGTCGATCGGCACAACTTGCCATTGACGAAACTTTCTAAAGATCAGATCTGGGCACTGCGAGATGCGAAGGAAGTTAGCTATCATGTCTATCGTGCTTCGCTTCTTCCCATGAAGTCTGTTGCTAGAGTTATTAAGTCGACTCAAACTCAGGAGGCTAGAGATCTAAGTGATAGTAACTCGATATAGAGAGAAAAAGAGGGGAATCCCACCTTACTTCATTTAGAAAAACCTAATATGTAAATCTTTTCGATAGTAGATGTAAGAAAACAAATTCATCGCTTTTTGCAAGCACGGTCATATTACTGTTGGTCGCTCTGCCATGACTGTATGTCGTTTTGATTAGGTCGTTCTCTATTTTCATAAATTTTTCTTTCAGGTGGGGGTAAGTTAGAAAGTACCAAAGTTATCCATAATTTTGTGAATAACCAAACATCATTAGAGATTCCCGTTGTAATGCATGAAACTCCTAAGAAGAAATAAATTTAAACTTTCTATATTCTATGTGTCACAAATTTCTCTGATGATTCGTAATAGAAGTTGAAGCCTATCGCATAATTAAAAAATTCAAACTGATTGATAGGCACTATCATTACGATTTATAGGGATAATTTAAGTTGTTAGCATATCAGCCAAATTAAGTTTATTTAATTTTCACAACTCAGAAGGTGCTAGGTATTTTTTTTAATGAAAACAGGAAATTATACCTGCATACCCATACCAGTATAGGGCTTGTTTTTATTACACATTGAGATCAGTATTACAGTCAATGGAGGGAATATGAAGAGATATGAAAGTCCGGACCATAAACAGCAAATCGTTGCTCTAAACAGGGTTTTGGGTCAAATAGAGTCGGTTAAAAAGATGATAATTGGTAGGAAATACTGCCCTGATATTATCCATCAAATAAGGGCCGCTCGAGGGGGATTGGTCAGTGCCGAAGTTTCTGTATTGGCTTCTCACATTTCGAATTGCCTTCATGAAGCAATAAGATCAGAAGACGATGTCCTCATAAAAGAAAAAACTATCGAAATTTCAAAATATGTAAAAGGGCTGATAGTTTAATATTAGCAATAGGGAGACTGTCGATTGCATAGTCACAAAGCAAACAAAGGTCAGACTGGAAATCCAAAAAAGATTTATCTTCTTCTGGGTGGAATTGTTGGAGGATACTACCTGTGGGGTTGGCATAAAGATCATGTCCTACAGTATTGGCCAATAGCTATTTTTTTGATGTGCCCTTTAATGCATCTATTTCATGGTCACGGAAGCCATGCCAAGTCGAATGAAAATCAATCGCTTCAAGATAGAGACGAAAAGGACTAAAAGTATAACTGTCATTGAATAAAATACAAACTTAGATTTAAGGGAGCAAGAATGCATGAGGTTTCTGAAAGCTATGCATATGGATTGTGGAGTATAGTGCTTTTTAATGTTGTTTTATTCGCAGGGTTTATCTACTCATTTGCTAAACCAAAGACGAAGGTAGAGTGGCGATCTTTTGGTTTATTTTCAAGTTTTTTAGTTGCCTTATTTGTAGAGATGTACGGATTTCCGTTAACAATTTATGCATTAACCTCATGGCTAGGAAGCAAATATCCTGTTGTTAACCCTTTCGCCCACGACAACGGTCACCTATGGGGTGTATTCTTAAATTCAGGATCAGGTCATTTTTCGTGGCCTCATATATTAAGTAACATTTTGATCGTCGCCGGCGCTCTTGTAATCTCTTCAGGTTGGAGGTCAGTTCATCAGTCCCCTGGAAAAATTGCAACAGATGGTCTCTACAAATTTGTTAGTCATCCTCAATATACCGGATTCATACTTGTTATACTCGGGTTTCTTGTCCAGTGGCCAACCATCATTACCATCTTAATGGCTCCTATTCTGATTTTTCGCTATATTCATTTAGCTAAAAAAGAAGAACTTTATATGAAAAATATATTCCCTAATGAATATGCAAATTATCTAAATAGAAAACCTAGATTCATACCAAAGTTTAAAGACGTAATGAATCACTATCGTAATCACAATCAATTGCATCGACAGGGTTGAAAATGGCGGAATTCTTAGGTGATATAGCCTTCATGATCGAGGCTCTAGTTTTGGGACTTGGGTTAGTGGTTTTACATTTCAATCAAAAAGAAAGTTCTCCCTACCTAAAATGGTCTGGGAGACTAATGGCTGCTTGTGCAATTTTCGGTATGATATGTACAATAACGTTCTATTTGAAGTATTTTATGGCTGGAGAATTTGATCGAGCTTATCCCTTAAAGTCATCTAGTGGAGAAATGAACCACTTAAATTGAGGGAAAAACGTAAAATTATGACTAGATTATTTCTTTCGTCTAGATTGAATGTTGAAAAATAGAGATTGAAGGTAAAGGATTAATATGGCTTCGAAGAATATAGTCGGTAACGATCACAAGAATTGCGAAAATAGTCATAGGCATCATGGTCATGGTAGTGATAATACTAAACACTCATCAGCAGATCCTAATGCAATATATACCTGCCCCATGCATTCTGAGATTCGTCAAAAAGGACCCGGATCCTGCCCGAAATGTGGTATGGCGCTTGAGCCTCTTCTTGGTGAAGACTCGGACAACTCAGAATACCTTGACATGAAAAAACGATTTATTCTGGCGGCTGTATTTACTGTGCCTTTGTTTATCATATCGATGGGTGATCTACTTCCTGGTAAACCAATATCTCAAATGCTTTCGTCATCTGTTCGTTTGTGGCTGGAACTCATATTGGCAACTCCAGTTTGCATTTGGTCAGCTCTCCCCTTCTATACCAGAGGAATTGACTCCATTAGAAGAAAAAGCTTAAATATGTTTACACTGATTGGTATAGGTGTCAGCGTAGCCTATGGATATAGCCTTGTGGCTTCAATTTTTCCAAATCTTTTCCCTGATTCGTTTCGCGATTCAAGCGGTCATGTGTCTGTTTACTTCGAAGCAGCAGGGGTTATTGTTACACTAATCTTGCTGGGACAGGTTATGGAACTTCGGGCAAGAACTCAAACAGGAGAAGCGATCAAGAAATTACTCGGTCTTGCCGCTAAAAATGCAAAGAGAATAAATGACGACGGTTCTGAAGAAGACGTACCACTAGACGAAGTTAAATTAGATGATAAATTAAGGGTTAGGCCGGGAGAGAAAATCCCAGTTGATGGCGTTGTATTAGAAGGTCGGAGCTCTGTTGATGAATCTATGATCTCAGGCGAACCTATTCCTGTTGAGAAAAATAGAGGTGACAAAGTGGTTGGTGCCACAGTAAACGGTACTGGTGGTCTGGTAGTTAGAGCCGAAAAAATTGGTTCTGAGACACTATTATCTAGGATTATCCATATGGTTGCTGAAGCTCAAAGAAGCAAAGCTCCTATCCAAAAGTTGGCTGATGTTGTATCAGGCTATTTCGTTCCATTAGTTTTGGTAATCGCTGTAGTGACCTTCGTTGTTTGGAGTATGTTTGGTCCAGAGCCTGCAATGGCATATGCTCTGATTAATTCCGTGGCAGTTCTAATCATTGCATGTCCATGCGCATTAGGTTTAGCTACGCCCATGTCAATCATGGTATCTACAGGTAGAGGCGCACTCGGAGGAGTACTATTCAAAGACGCCGAAGCGATAGAAGTCATGCGTAAGGTTACGACCTTAGTTGTAGACAAGACAGGTACCTTGACGGAAGGGAAACCTAAGCTTGTCACAATACTACCAACATTAAACGGATTGAATGAGAGTGACTTCCTCGCCTACGTCGCCACATTAGAAAAAGGTAGTGAGCACCCTTTAGCTGCCGCAATAGTTAATGGAGCAAAGGAAAGAGACATAGAACTTCTATCAGTTAAGGATTTTGAATCAGTAACAGGCAAAGGAGTAAAAGGGTTCATCTCTGGGAAAAGCATTGCACTAGGAAACTCATCTCTAATGAAAGATTTAGGCGTCGATGCTTCTCGATTGATTGACAAAGCTGAAGCTTTACGTTCGGAAGGGCAAACAGCTATGTTTGTCGCAATTGACCTAGAATCCGCGGGACTTATTGGAGTTGCCGACCCAATTAAAGAAAGCACTCCTGAAGCAATCGAAGCTTTACATAAAGATGGCGTTAAAGTAGTCATGCTTACCGGTGATAGCAATACTACTGCACTTGCGGTCGCAAAAAAGCTCGGGATCGAAGAAGTAGTCGCTGAAGTTCTACCTGATCAAAAGGTATCTGAGGTCGTCAGATTACAAAAAGAAGGTGAAATTGTGGCTATGGCTGGCGATGGCATCAATGACGCTCCGGCTCTGGCAAAAGCTGAGGTTGGAATCGCAATGGGTACAGGGACAGATGTGGCAATGGAAAGTGCTAGCGTCACACTTGTAAAAGGTGATCTCCGGGGTATACTTCGTGCTCGGCTTCTAAGTCGAGCGACAATGAGAAATATCAAACAAAATCTATTTTTCGCCTTTGTCTATAATGCTGCTGGGGTCCCCATAGCAGCAGGTCTACTGTATCCTTCTTTTGGTATTCTACTTAGCCCTATTATTGCAGCAGCAGCTATGAGTTTTAGTTCTATTTCAGTTATCGCAAATGCTTTGCGACTGAAAACAACTCAAATATAATAATGTAAATTGTATCCAAAAATACAATGCATATTTACTAATAGGTTAGATATAGATATGAGCGAAAATTCAGCTATTGCTTATTTGGATGAAAATTTTTTGGATAGCGATGAAGGAAGGCCTTTACGGATTTTGGCAGAATATCTGAAGCCTATGCAGACTTTCAAGCAAGAAAACATACAGGATACCATTGTGTTTTTGGCTCAGCGCGGTTACAAGAAAATGGCCCTCTAGGTCGATTATATAGAGATGCGAGAGAATTAGCCAAAATCATAACAGAATGGTCACTATCCCTATGTTGTGATGAATATCGCTTTATTGTTTGCACTGGCGGAGGGGGAGGAATAATGGAAGCTGCAAACCGTGGAGCAAACGACGCTGGTGGTCGTAGTATTGGCCTAAATATTGGATTGCCGTCCGAACAAACGCCAAATCCTTATATAACACCTGATCTGGGATTTGAATTTCACTACTTTTTTACTCGTAAACTTTGGTTCGCTCATCTTGCACGCGCCATGTTTATATTCCCAGGAGGATTTGGAACGCTTGATGAACTATGTGAGATACTAACTCTCTCACAAACTAAAAAATTAACACGACACATCCCCGTATTTCTTTATAATCGTGCTTTTTGGGAAGATATACTAAATTTTGATTCGCTCCTGAAGTATGGCATGATAAGCAAGAAGGATTTAGACCTCTTTCAATTCGTCGAAAGTCCTGCAGAAGCATTTGAAAAACTTAGGGTTCATCTCGACGAGACCGTAAGAGAAACGATACCCTCGTTTGCAAAATCAGCTACCTCAATATGTAAAGCCACTAAATAGGGTTTCTTTCTTCATATGTTGGGCAACATATATTTTTTGACAATTAAAAGGAGTACTTGGACAGTCTTTCACTATTGGAATTTTCTAATATCAGATTTTCGACAAGAAAAAGGATTATCAAATGCATATCACTTATGAAGTAAAAAACTTTGACCAAACTAGAAGTAAATTCATTGCAATCGCATCCGCCCTTACCCTGAGTATTGCATCTATAGGATATTCTGAAGGAAGCAAGGGTCATGACAAACACGACCATAAAGAAGCAAAGGATATGCATGAAATGATGTCTCCAGACATGCATAAAATGATGATGTCTCCAGACATGCATAAGAAAATGGCTAAGATGCACTCCAAGGCTGCAGATTGCCTTAATAAGACTAAGGGCAATAAAGCCTGCATATCCGAAATGAAGACCCATCATGAACAGATGATGGGATCAATGGGCATGAGCTGTTCAATGATGGGAGCTAGTAAAAAAGATCATCATAACTAAATACTAGATTATCGACCTAGCTTCTATAGGCTAGGGTCAACTTTTTTGGAGCAATTTTATGTCTATTCTAAACGCAACAAAACCTGTTGATGTCAGGGTATCTATGCTTATGAACAAAAAGATCATTAGCGTACAAACTGATTTTTCAGTTCCAGATGTAGCACACTTGCTCACCAGACATAACATATCTTCCGTACCAGTATTGAACAAAGAACTTTCAGTGGTCGGATTTGTAACTTTAGGTGACTGCCTTAAATGCATGGTGAACTGTCTTTATCATGGCCACAATAATTTAATGGAAGCAAAAGATATAATGACGAAAGAGGTCGTGAAAGTTCCAGAAACTTTGGATTTATTTTCGCTCGAAGATCTTCTGATTTCGAAAAATATTCATGATGCACCTGTGGTAAATGAAAATGATGAAATGGTTGGAATGATAACTCGAAAGGCAGCAGTCAAAGGTATAGAACAACTATATCGCGAGACACTACAATACAAAGCATCAATTAAGGAACCATTGGAAATGACGGCCCATGAGCGAATGCGATACACAATGAAGCATATAAGTTGACTAAATGCAATGATCTAAGTCCGATAGTTTGCCTCCATAATTGTTCTAGGTAAATCCAGAATCAATAGGTGAGTGAAATAGGCTGGGATTGACCGAGATATTAGAAGTACTCAAGGTAGCAAATCTTAAAAGAAATGCATCAAATCATATATTTCTTCTAATATTTGAGGACTCTTCAGAGACTTTTTGAATCTACCCTTTTGGGTCAAGACCATTTTTTACACAACAATCTGTCAGCGGGAAAACCTTAATAGTATGTTTTCGAAAAAAAGCAGGTTAAGAGTTAGAAAAGTTCATAGAATTGCGGGACTCCTGCTAGGGGTTCAGCTTTTTTTCTGGATCCTTAGTGGAGTTTACTTTTCTTGGGTACCTCTAGAAACTGTTCGAGGGAGAGATTTATCCAAAACGTCTGTGCTTGTTTTGCCAAAGTCTGAGTACACGTCCTTAGATTCCATTATTGCCGAAATTGAAGATGAAGTTATGGAGATTACCCTGGTACCTTCAACGGAATATCGCGCAATCTATAAGATAAGGACCAGTCAAGATTGGGTTTTTTACAGTGCTATGACTGGGCATAAGCTTAGTCTACTTAACACACAGCAAATATCCAGATTTGCCAAGTCGGACTATCTAGAAAACAACTCGATAAAAAGCATTTCTCTTTTGGAAAAAAAACCGCCTGGGGAATATAAAGGCCCCTTGCCAGTGTTTGTGGTCGAATTTTCAGACATTCGGGGAACTAAGCTTTACATTAGCCCAATGAGTGGCGAGATACTAGCGAGGCGAAATCACTATTGGCGAGTATTTGACTTCTTATGGATGTTGCATATTCTTGACTTCGGAGAAAGAGAAGACTTCAACAATAATATTTTAAGAACTATATCACTTCTTTCGGGATTTATAGTTATTTCCGGATATGGAATTTATTTTAGTTCAAAATTAAGAAGATTATAGAATTTACCGTCTATAAATATTAGTTATAAACAGTAAATAAAGCTCGTCGAATCATTCTAAATAAATAGTTTATGGAATCTCTTCGTGAGGGACTTCTTCTTGATGATTTAACCAATATAGGAAAATAGTTGCTTCAGTAGTATTAATCCATTCAGGATTTCCAAGAGGCATCGTACCGCCTTCAATAGTTTGGATAATCAATTGCGAATGACTAGCAAGCTCAACACTTGTCTCAAAACTATGCCCTCCGGATGCAAATTCAGAATTATGACAACTAATACAGCTGCTTTCTACGATTGGATATACAACATCGTCAAAAAACCTCTGATCTATTGGAACAACTGGGTCTTCGTTCGGAGGAAGTTCGCCGCCTTCATCCCCATGACCAAAGGTGATAGATTCACACAGAAATAATGTGGTTATGATTGCTAACGCCATAGATTTCATTTCGATTACTCTCCTAATTGATTTTCAGTCAGTCTAGCATCAGACTTCAGAAGATCAATTAAGAATACCTAATCATTAATTTTGCTTTCATAGAGACGACAAAAGATAATAAGCCAACTAGAAAGGCACCAATTATCCAAAAACTGAGGACCTCGAGATATACTTCAACTCCAATCCCCATAAAAACACCAATAAAAATGGAGCAGAGAGCAAAATAGTACTGAACCTTTGAGCGATAGATTTTTTGCAATTCGTAGCTATTAAGAATCAAGCCAGCTGCTACAGCACCACTTCCCAGAAATATTCCTCCACATAGCATCATGCAGATTTGATAACCAAATGTGTCGTGAAAAAAATGAAATAATTCATGGTTATTCGTGATGCTTAGTTTGAATTGAGGGCAAAAAGTCATCGTCAAAACACCGATAAAAATCTGAATAAGTAACAGCTTTGTAAATACAAACGTATGGCTTGGATTCATACTCTTGTGAATATATTCCAATACATTAGACGAAAGTTTCTCAGGCGGTTTCATTGGCATTGAAGATAAAAAATCTTCATAGTCAGATTTAGAATCTTTATTCTTCATGATTACTACCTCCGTATTTAGTCTTTAACTTACGAATTCCACGAGAGATAATTTTCCGAATATTGATATCTGAAGTCGATAAAGCTTCGCTTATCTCGCTAAATTCTAAGTCTTTCTCATATCTCATTTGCAACACCTCTGACTCTCTACCACTTAATGAAGCATCTTGAACATATTGATGAATATCAGGAGCATCTGGTTGGTCTTTAGGTGAACTTCGCTCAATTTCAATATACTTATGATTAGTTGCTCGATTGGATATAAGTTTCCGATGGAAATCAATGACCTCATTTCTGCAAATCGAAAAGATCCATTTTGGGAAAATATATTTCGAATCGTACCTATCGACTCCCCTGTGTAGTTTTATAAATACTGATTGAAAAACGTCTTCTACATCCAACCTATTGGAGATTCTCTTATAGAGATAGCTATAGACCTTACCTTCATAGCGGCTATAGATCACTTGAAATGCAAGATTTTCGCCTTTTTGATAGAGAACCATAAGTTCCTCATCGGAAAGATTATTATAAGGATTTTCCACCTCTACCCTCTTTTACGAACGAACTGAATCATATGTGACACACTATCCAAATAATTTTATAACATATTGATATTACTGTAACTATTTTTTAACAGTTTTTTTTCGCAGGTTTGTCACAAAACGACTCCCTCTATCGTAGAATAAGGCATCAAGTAAGTGAGGAACCGAAATATGAAGCCTATATTTGCAATTACCCTATTTACAGTCTCTGGATTTCTGTCTGCTCACGGAGCAAAACCTCATTCCAAAGAAGTGCAAGGTGATGACATTATTAATCAACAAACTGTTAAAAAAGCAGACAAGGATGCATTTAGAAATAAGATACATAATCAAATCAATACGAGCTACCAATTGGCAGCTAAGGATATTCTGACTCGTTCGTGCTTCGATTGCCATGGAACTAAAACACGGTTTCCTTGGTACTACAATCTACCAGTTGTGAAAGATATAATTGACAACGATATTTCTGAAGCAAAAAAGCACTTAAAAATCCTCGAAATTTTCCCATTTAGTAGTCATGCATCCAATGTTGCTGATTTGAAAGCAATTTGGAAGTCAATTGAAAATGACGACATGCCACCACTAGGATATAGAATTATGCATGGCAATAGTCAACTTAGTATCAAAGAAAAAAAGCAGATTAAGGACTGGATAGACTATTCACTTGAGAGGTTACAATGCAATTTGCCGTGTTAATGTTATTAACTATAGCTACTCCTGCAATGTCGGCAACTTTTAGCGAAATTATTGAATCGATCGTATCTCATCAAAAGATCAAATCTCTACAAAATAGATCCTATGCTTTAAAAGCTGAATCTCGGAGTAAAGGCTCCTGGGGTGATCCTATGTTCAAATTATCTCTTAAAAATATCCCAAAGGAAACCCTTAGCGCTGACGAAACTCCCATGTCCGGAAAAGAGATTGCTGTATCACAGGTAGTTCCTTTAACTTCAAGGCTGGGAGACCAAGAAGATGCTTTGAGATACATGTCCCAATCAAAGAATTGGGAAGCACTTTTGACCCGAGATAACTTAATTCAGCAGTTCTGGCAATATCTAATCACAGATCGTAGGCTACGTGAAGAATTGACAATCCTACGTGAGAATCTAATCTGGATATCAAAAATGATTTCAGTATCTAGAAATCTATATGCTACAGGCAAACAGTCACAGCAAGCACTTTTAGAACTTGAAATCAGGAAATCGGAGCTTAAAAGTGATATTAGATCGAAGGAATTGGCCATTGAGATAGAAAAATCTACCCTTCTCTATCTACTAAATGGAGTCGATCACGGTGATGTTGCGAAAGTTCCATGGAGCCTACTGGAGAAGGAAACAAAAGATATAGATAAGAAAGAAAAGATGCTAGAAGCCGCGGTTGTCGCTTCAAATTACCTCCACACCGCAAAGAACAAAGCGCGAATTCCAGATATCACTTTTTCCTTAGGCTATACCAAGCGCGAATTTGACGATAACTTGGGAGATTTTGTGTCTTTTGGAGCTAGTATACCAATACCTAGCTCTGACAGACGATATGCTGACATTGTAATGACAGCATACAACAAGACTTCGATGGAAAATAGTCTTAACGACTATAGAAATCAAAAACGTTCCAAATTGCATTCACTCCAGAAAAGGTCCGAACAACTTAAAGAAGAGCTTTCAATTCTAGCAAAAGAAACCATTAAATACGCTGAAAATGCAATGCAGATTACAACAAAATCTTATCAGTTGGGAGAGTCGACATATATTGAGCTCTTACAACTAGAGCTAAAATTACAGGTACTGAAAATCAAACAAGTAGGACTGAACGCAAACCTTTTGGCTACAAAGCTCCAGATAAAAACTCTTCAGGGAGAAAAACTCTATGAATAATTTTGCCATCGTCATTGCGATAATAATGGTTGTTATTTCTTGTACGAAACCTAGCGGTAACGGGATAGAAGCCAAAAGAGCAGGTAGCGAAGATCACTCTGGTCATCTTCACTTGGACGAGAACAGAATTAGTTCTTACTACACTTGCTCCATGCATCCACAAATTCGAGAGAATAGCCCTGGAAAATGTCCTATCTGCGGAATGAATCTTGTTAAGGTGGAAGTCGAAGAGGATGACGAAAAACCGAAAGTTACACCCATTGTTCAGGAGTGGAGATGCAAGGATTACCCAGAGGTAACTAGTGCTTCGGACGAACCATGCCCGATTGATGGTTCCCCCATGATTCTAATTGAGCAATCAGCTATGAATCCCGGTGACGCCATTGCAGAGGTTAAACTCCGTAAATCACAGCTATCACACTTTTCACCTAGTTACTTTCCAGTTACGACTATGCGAATGACAAAAAGCATTCGACTTTTAGGATCGGTGATGCAATCGGAAGAGAAAGAAAGCACAATACCGGCACGAGTTGAAGGACGAGTTGAAAAGGTCTACCCAAAATCAACAGGAAGCTTTATCCAAAAAGGAGATCCTGTCGTTCAACTCTATAGCCCGAAGCTAATCACAACTGGGCAGGAGTATATAGTTTCAAGAAATAGCTACGAAGAAAATAGAAATAGTGACTTCAAAGCTCTAATGGAGAATGCAGCGGAGAGACTTGAATCTTTTGGAATTCGAAAGTTTCAGTATGAAGCATGGTATAAGAAAAAATCGGTCCCAGACAAAATCATTCTTTATTCTCACACTTCAGGAATTGTTAGAACAAAAAACGCAACTGTTGGAAAGTACTTTAAAGAAGGTCAGAATCTTTTTGAAATTACAGATTTATCTGATGTATGGGTAGAACTTGATGTGTACGAACATGACTCTGCTATCGTTAAAATGAATCAGAGTGTAGAGCTAAAATTCTCTTCTTCTCCTGGCACAATTATTGAAAGCAATATCGATTTTATTGCTCCAATTCTAGATAGCAACTCACGAACTCTTAAGGTTCGCGCGACAATAGCAAATCCGGATGGAGTTTTGAAGCCCGGGATGATTGCTGAAGCAAATCTAGAGGTTGTGTTTGAAGGAAAGCCTCTTGTAATACCTCGAACGGCGATTATAAACACTGGTAAGAGAAAAGTTGTTTGGACCAAAATATCGGAAAAAAAGTTTCAAGCTAAAATTGTACACACAGGTTTTGAATCAGAAGGTTACGTAGAAATTAAACATGGACTGATGGAAAACGAAGAAGTTATCATAGATGGCAATTTCCTTCTCGACGCGCAAGCTCAGCTTTTTGGTGGATATAGCGATATGACCAGCAAAAGCAGCACTCATCAACACTAGGGGATCTCATGATTCAAAAACTCATTGAAACTGCGATTCGGAATCGAATTTTGGTTGTTTGTATTTTTATTGGGATAGCACTTGCATCTGTATTTAGTATTCAAAATGC
Source organism: Pseudobacteriovorax sp. (assembly GCA_050293845.1). Classification (GTDB taxonomy): domain Bacteria; phylum Bdellovibrionota_B; class Oligoflexia; order Oligoflexales; family Oligoflexaceae; genus DT-89. The sequence goes on from JBNKNM010000004.1 coordinate 62,758, forward strand.
AAAAGTTGATGCCATTCCAGATATTGGAGAAAATCAACAGATCGTTTTCACAGAATGGCAAGGACGATCCCCTAAGGATATCGAAGAACAAATTACCTATCCTCTTAGCATAGCCTTGCAGGGCATCCCTGGAGTCAAGCAAGTAAGGGGAATGTCTGCCTTTGGTTTTTCAACAATTTATATTATCTTCAAAGAAGGCATCGATTTCTATTGGAGCCGTTCCCGCGTTCTAGAAAAAATATCCACTGCTGCCAGTTTGGTCCCATCGGGAGTTGTACCAACGATGGGACCAGATGCTACCGGTCTCGGGCAAATTTATTGGTATACAGTGGAAAATTCAGCAAATGCCTTAAACCCAAAATCTCTAGCAGAACTAAGGTCTATTCAAGAATTCTACGTCCGATACGGTCTCCAAGGTGTCGATGGAGTCAGTGAAGTCGCAAGTGTTGGCGGGTTTCTAAAGGAATATCAAATTGATGTAGACCCCAATAAGCTTTTCGCATTGAACATTCATTTTAGCGCCCTACTCAGAGCGATAAAAAACAGCAATATCGACGTCGGCGCAGAGGTTATTGAAGATGGAGATCGAGAGTTTATTGTTCGAGGAAAAGGTTTTTTTAGGTCCATATCAGACATAGAAAACGTTGTCGTCGACGTAAAGAAAGGATCTCCTATCCGGGTGAAAGATGTTGCAAATGTTGGCACTGGTCCAGGATTTCGTCGAGGCGCATTGGATAAAAATGGAACAGAAGCAGTGGGTGGTGTGGTTACCATGCGCTTTGGAGAAAATCCCCAAGTTGTAATTGATCGTGTAAAATCAAGGTTAGAATCTCTAAAAACGGGACTTCCTAAGGGGGTTCAGATAGTGCCTTTCTACGATCGAACGGAATTAATTCAAAATACGATGAATACAGTCTATTCGGCCTTGACTCAGGAAATAGTAATCACAGTAATTGTCATACTGGCCTTTCTTCTACATTTTAACTCATCAATATTGGTTTCCCTAACTCTTCCTTTTGGAGTAGGTATTAGCTTTATATTAATGAAGTTACTAGATATTGACTCGAATGTAATGAGTCTATCAGGAATGGTGATAGCTATCGGCTCGATGGTAGATATGGGCATCATCATGACAGAGAACATCTATTCATCACTGGCAAATCATCCCAATGCAAATAAAAAGCAAAGAATAGAAATAATCGTAGCATCGGCAAGAGAAGTTGGCCCCGCAATTCTAACAGCTGTGACAACTACGATAATTACTTTTCTTCCCGTATTTGGACTTGAAGGTAGCGAAGGGAAGCTTTTTCATCCATTAGCATGGGCCAAGACCCTAGCGATGTTTGGTTCAGTGATAGTCGCAATCATTTTGGTACCTGCTTTGTCGGCGTTTATGCTTAAAGGGAATTTGAAACCTATAGAAAAGAATAAGGTGAGCTCACTTATTGTTAAAGCCTACAAACCAACTCTAAATTGGGTCCTCGAACATCGCAAAGTCTTCATTGCTGCACCAATTCTATTGTTACTCTTAGGTGGATATGCTTTTACACAGTTGGGAAAGGAGTTTATGCCTTCATTAAATGAAGGCGATATCTTATATATGCCAGTGACAACTCCTGACGTTAGTATGACAAAGGCAAGAGAGCTCCTATCCTATACAGACCGTGTATTGAAAGAGCATCCTTTGGTAGAGTCAGCTGTCGGCAAATTGGGCCGCTCAAATACCGCCATCGATCCTGCACCGATCGCTATGTTTGAAACTGTCGTTAAGTTGGTACCGAAAGATCAATGGCCTTCTGGAAAGACTATATATGATATTATGGAAGATTTGGATCAAAGTATTCAAGTACCTGGACTTGTTAACTCATGGGACTTTCCAATCCAAACCCGTATTGGAATGATTTCTACCGGAATCAAGACTCAAATAGGGGTGAAGATATTTGGCCAAGACTTAAAAACATTAGAATCGATTGCTGCCGAAGTTGGAAAACGAGTGGAAGAGGTCGAAGGTGCCTACGGAGTTTATGCAGAACAGATTACAGGGAAGCCCTATATCGAATTTGATATTGATCGGATCGCCGCATCTCGGTATGGAATAAATACTGGGACAGTCAATCAAATTCTACAGACTGCTGTTGGTGGAATGCCAATCGGTCAGTTTTATGAGGGCCGTGAAAGATACGCGATTCGAGTACGATACAAGAAAGAACTACGCGATCGAATCGATGAGCTTAAACGAGTTCTAGTACCAAGCCCCTTGGGTCAACATATTCCCCTTGAGCAATTAGCTAATATTAGAATTGTAACAGGGCCTGCGGCAATACAATCCGAAAATGGGCAACTAAGGGCTGTAGTCCTACTGAATGTGAAAGACAGAGACTTAATTGGATTCGTGGATGAAGCTCAAAAGCATGTTGCTGAAAATATCGATTTGCCTAAAGGATACTCTATTGACTGGGCTGGTCAGTATGAAAATCAGGTTAGAGCTAATAGGAGGTTAGGATTTCTAGTTCCAATCGCCCTGGTGATCAACCTGTTTATCATCTACTTAGGGATAAAAAATTTCAGAAATTCAGCCATTATTTTCAGCGCAGTCCCAATCGCCATGGCGGGTGGTATCGTATTATTATGGGTTGGAGGATTTAACACATCTGTAGCTGTTTGGGTTGGTTTCATTGCACTCTTTGGGATTGCTGTTGACGACGGTGTCGTAATGATGACCTACCTTCAAGAAGCTATAAAAACTCATAAGCCAAAAGATTGGTCTTCGCTGAAGGACTGCATAATTGAAGCCGGATCGCGGCGTATTCGACCTTTGGTGATGACAACAACTACAACAGTCGTCGCATTGCTTCCCGTCCTTTGGTCGACCTCTACCGGTAGTGAAGTTATGAAGCCAATGGCTATACCAACTCTAGGTGGAATGACAGTTGAACTTATGACACTATTTATGGTGCCAGTGACCTTTTCATTTTTTGAATATAGAACAATATTAAAGGAGTCTGTAAATGAAAATAATTAAAACTACAATACTTTACCTCTCAATGGGACTTATTTCTAATTATAGTTTAGCGATGGAAACACACGATTATAGTAAAATGATTGCTCAAGACAGCAAGAAGACAAGACTGGATGAAAACACAAAAAAAAATCTACTTGAAGCCTTAACTATTAACGAAAGCCTTCACAAGTATTTTTACAATTACGATGAATCTATGGTTGAAAAGAACGCACAATCTCTTCGAGCAGCATTACAGAAAATATCAAACCCTGAAATAGCAAAAATGCTAGTTTTTTCTATCGAAAAACTTAGTCAGATAAAGGCTTCTAATGAAAGGGTAGCTAATAATAAGATTTATCACACGGTCTCTTCAACCCTCGTTCACCTAATAGATACCTATGATATTGGTGGTAATTATAAAGGATTTTACTGTCCTATGGTAAAAATGAAGTGGGTTCAAAACACCAGCACTTTGGCCAAGGCTCACAATCCCTATACTCCAAAAATGCAGCAGTGTGGGGAGATGTTAAATTAATATTACACTTTCTTAACATTGAGTAAAGTGGAAGAGCCAGTCAGAGTTATTGACAAGGTTCTTCCTAACCACCTGTTTTAACAGGGGGGAACACTACACACTCTTTCGACGCATCAAGTCGCATAGGGGGCAGCAGCTGTACTTTGTGACGTGATACGTTTTTGCGAAGCTTTGGGGGCAAAAGCATCTATTTTTGAATTAGACATCATCAAAACTGTAATATTATCTTAGAATGGGCATGGAAATTTAGGTTTTCGTCACATTTACTTCGACGGACCGGGAGTGCATGGATTTTTAAATTCTTATTAAGCCAAGGAAACTAGAAAAGTGCAGCTACCGCTTGGGAGTACATAGAGAAGAATAAGCGCAGCTGATATCAGCAGCATGTTAGGGTTTTATGGGGCCATTCCATTGAAACAACTACTTAAATCAGGGTAGTAGCTGCTCTGGAAACAAAACAAGTAGCCCACTAATTAGAATGCTAAGGTTCAACATAGACTACTTCTTCCCTATCAGAGATACTGGATATTAAGAACAACAGCTTGGTTCCTCGTTGTTATCGATTGATTCTTCATCGCTAACAAAGACCTTGAAGGCCTTGAGTGCCCACATTTCACCAACACATCCTCCCATAGTAGAAGCGATTGCTAAAAACTCACCAACTTCTTCTCTAGTAGCTCCGAGTTCTTTGGCTTTTAGGATATAAAACTTGAAACATGGCTCACATCTGGCTGAAACAGACCATAAAACGGCCGCAAGTGCTTTGTGCTTTGACGGTATTGCACCGTCAGTGAATATTGACTTTTGTCTCATTCTGTCAATATGCCCAACCGCTCCGTTAGTAACCTTTGAGAACTCTTTCATAATATCGAATGCTGGGTCTATTTTATTAAGGTCCATTGCTCAGCTTTCCTTTTTACATTGTTTTTCGGTTGCTTCATAACCAGTGGAGTTAATTTGACCTAGTATTTCGTTTTTCGTAGTTTTTGATTGATCATAGGAAACGGTCGCTTCAGCTTGATCTACCGAAGCTGAAATGTTTTCGATTCCTTTGAGTTTCTTGACAGCTGCCTTTAGGGTTAGACTGCAAGTTGCGCAAGTCATACCTTTAACATTAAAACAGGCTTTCATGTTAGCTAAGGATACGCTTGAAGCTAACATAAGAAATGTGCCTATCAATATTTTCATAATGCTTTTCTCCTAATCTAAAATCCATACCACCCAGTATGGAGAGGCCATTGCTACTATTGCTATGATCAGCCCGACAAAATATGCACCAACGAGCATTCGGTACTTTGCTTTATTCGCACAAATTGAGACAGGATCGCAAGAAATCTGCTTTCTGAAAAGGCTATAACCAGCGTATCCAAAAACAGCTATAATAACACCAGCCATCGGTATTTGTAAAAAATCAAACCTCGATAGAAAAGCAGCACCGGAAACACCCAAAAAAGTTAGTATCAAAGGTCCAATACAACAGAGAGAACCTAAAATTCCAGCCAATATACCACCACTTATTAAGTAACCTGGCTTTCCTTCTACGAATCTACTCATTTATGTTTCCTTTCAAGGTGTCTAGGATTGGGCATTCTGATGAAGGTTCTTCGCTGTAACATAGGTCGATTAATTGTTTTAATGCAGTTCTCATCCTTGTTAAGTCACTAATTTTAATTTGAATCTCTTCCACTTTTTTCTCAGCTTTTATTTTGACGCTGTGACACCGTGATTTTCTATTGGAGTTCAAAGAGAGTAGTTCACCAATTTCCTTGAGAGAAAACCCAAGATCCTTTGACCGCTTTATGAACTTGAGTCTGGAAATTGCTGTCTCGTTGTAAGTCCGATATCCAGATTCTTTGCGAGCTAGAGGTTTTATTAGATTCTCGCGCTCGTAAAACCGAATCGTTTCAATGCTGACCCCTGTTTTCTTTGAAAGCTCGCCAATCATCATTCCTGGTTCTCCTTCTAATTTCTTTACGGTCTATAGTATACTTTAGACTCAAGAACTAATTTATAATGATCTGTTATTATTGATATATTTATTTGAGAACAGATTTCAGGAGCCAGAGTTAAAATTTCGCCTTAGGTGCACCGTCGGTAAATTCGCTGTCAGCTGATTTACGTCCCTGACTGTTCAGTAACAAGGTAGATCAATTAACAAACTGTCGCCCAAATCATGTACCGCATCGGTCGTGATATCTGTTCTGTTAGCTAACCAACCACCTATAAACTCAATGAAGGTAAAGACCACATTCAGTTCTATTTTAATGCAATAAGTGCTTCAATTTTTCCGCACAGGGCGAGATGGTCATGGTTCCTGGATATTTAGTATCTAGGAACCATGATTATGACAGTAAGTCCCAACTAAGCGAGAAGAGAAATGCTTTTTACATATTTCATTGATTGTTCACTATCTTTCCATTCAGCATTTGTTCTCCTTTTAAGGATGCGAGTGAACTTTTCCATCTCCATGATCGTGAGCTTCTTCAGAAGGACTACTTAAAACAACGATACCTCCAATTACTGCGAAAAAAACAACAACAATCAGTATTTCCATTTTAAAGCTTTTCTTAGATGACATTGACATTCCTTCTATGTAGTCGACAACCCCTTGAGGGGTTGTCGAATTAAAATCGATGGCTATTTACCTGTGTGATTGATACCTGAAAGAAAACCTTTTGGAGTAACAAAAACAAAAAGGTTTTTCTTTGGCTCAGCAGCTTCCTTATTATAGAATTTGAGTAACCATTCCTGTTTTCCATTGAATGTTTTTTGGGTGATCTCTTTCATCTCTGCTTTCTGCCAGGATTTTGGGATTTTCCCTTTGGAAATATAAGAGGGAATTACTTTCGCAACTACTGCCTCTTTTATTTCACTTTGGGTGCATATTGGAACCTTACATTTAATAATTTGCTGAGGACCATGTGAATGCCCTCCTCCAGGTCCAGCATGAGCAGGAATACTAAGAGCTAGAAAGGCAGATATTGAAAAAAGTAGTTTGATCATATTTGATCTCCTTTACAAAATCGGTTATAGACTGTCGTGTGAATTAGATTTCTCTTCTATTTGCTGATGAATATGAGAATGGTTATCCTTGCTAAATCCGAATTCATCTGGGTTAGAGTTGTGCAGATACCCATGAAGCTGCATCAGAAACAACATAAAACCTGCTAGAATAAGGCCATGGTTCGCGACTTTTGAAAACCTCGTAAAAAACGATGCGTTTCTGAATCTTGAAAGAATGCCCACCATTACAACGAGTGCAGCTACTTGGCCAAGCTCGACTCCGATGTTGAATGAGATAATCCTTGCAAGCATTTCTAGGCCTTTTTCACCTAGAGGCAATTGCTGCAATCTGGTTGATAAACCGAACCCATGGATTAAACCAAATATGAAGACCATGAAAATAAGATTTGGAGCTTCTTTCATTCCAAAGTAATTCTGAAAACCTCTATTATTATCGAAGCCTTTGTAACATACAGTTATCGCAATAACAGCATCGATAAGCCAGTAGTTAGCCGTGATTCCTAAAAAAGTTGCAAAGATTAACGTTACGCTATGCCCCAGAGTGAAAGCTGTCACAAACTTCAATATATCATTGAATTTTGACAGGAAGAAAATTACACCAAAAAGAAAAAGTAAGTGGTCGTAGCCAGTAATCATATGCTCGGCTCCGAGCGTTATATACTGGAAATAACCACCTTCTATCATTGCTTTTTTTGCTTCATCACTTATTCCATGCCCATAGGATTCCATAGCAAAGAAAAAAGTAAAAAAGCCAACTAGCTTATTCACATTAAACCTCAATCATTAATTATATTTACTGTTGTTATGGTCTAGTCAGATGATTGTGGTGATAGGGGGGCGAAGAACCTCAGATGGATGATGACTAAATGTCAGAGATTCATAGTAAAAAACTATACTTAAAATTATAAACTCAGTTTCGTTTTTGATGTCTTCAGCTGCAACGACTTGGAGATAATTGGTCGAACCAAAGTGTGCATGTTGATGCTCATGCCCACCATCACCTTCATGTTCATTAGCGCTATTTTTATCATTGTGTGTATGACTGTGTGAGTGGGAATGATTCAGTTGGCTGTGAGAATCATGTTCAGATATATCAAATTCATCGTGCAATATTAACATATTGATATCACTAATCGGAAGTGAATAAAAAATCACTCCAATTGATACAATTGCTATTAGAACTCTACTAAACAATACTTCAACCTAACCATGTTCCTACCGAGGCAAGCTAAATATAGACGCAGATTCCTCGATGAACAACCAACTAAAAAGCATACAGCTATATACACATAGTTATATGACATTTATTACAAGCTCCTAAAGCTTTTTTACTGCCAGTTTCGATAGACAATCCCCAAGCACTCATTAGATCCAACGGGGAACTTTTTTGCAATATTCATCATATGCTTCACCAAACATTTTTCGTAGCGCTCGCTCTTCTGGCTTAATCTGAAACAAGGTCAAATAGACAGGAAAAAGAAAATTCAAAGTTACCGCAACAAGACTATTTAGGAAAATTGACCATGCTATTAGCAGTAAAAAACAGCCGAGGTACATCGGATTTCGTGTGAAGCTAAAAACTCCACTTTCTACCAAGTGAGTAGCATTTTCTGGATGAATCGGATTAACTGTCGTCTCAGAGCTTCTGAACCTTATAACTCCAGCTAGGAGCACAAATATTCCGGCGACAAACAAAAGTGTAGCTAAGCTTATTCGAAGTATGTTGGAGATATCGAAACCGGTCGAAATCCAACTGAAAAAGACAAAAATAATAGTTAGCAACAATGGAGGAATTTTTAACTCAATGTGACTGAGTAAGCTATTTTGGTTCATCTTTTCTCCCATATATTTACAATTCATGAGTAGGAAAAGGGGGTGCCCCCCCATTTCCAAGAAATTCTTGTTAGTGCTCGCTAGAGTTAAAGGTTGTCATGTGTTTTTCTAGCATCCTGTAAATAATGGGCAGAACAACCAAAGTCAGCACTGTCGCTGTTGCTATCCCTCCTACGACGACAGCTGCCAAGGGTCGTTGTACTTCTGCTCCGCTCCCAGTAGAAAGCATCATTGGTAGAAAGCCAAAAGCGTCAGTTACGGCGGTCATTGCAACTGGCCTTAAGCGCATGAGAGTTCCCTCGACAATTAGCTTGTCTCCTGAAAGCCCTTTTCGCTTCAAGGTGTTAAAATAGCTAACGAGTACCACACCATTTAACACTGCTATTCCCGAAAGCGCAATAAATCCAACGGCTGCCGATATCGAAAAATCCAATCCGTTAAAGATGAGACCAAGCACCCCTCCAGCCAAGGCCATTGGAATACAGGCAAAGATTATCAAGGTTTGAAGAATACTTCCGAAGGCCATATAAATCATCATGAAGACTAGAATTAGTGCCAGAGGTACCACAATAATTAGCCGTTCTTTAGCCCTTTCCAAGTTTTTAAAACTCCCTCCCCATTCAATATAGTAGCCAGCAGGAATCTCGAGATTTTCGGAAACTTTAGTCATTGCTTCTTCAATAAAGCTTGCTGTGTCTCTACCTCGCACATTGATAAGAACGGCAGCTCGTTTTTGCGAACTTTCTCGCCTGATTTCATTGTATGTTTCTTGAATGTTAACGTTTGCTACTTCGCTTAATTGAACAGTAAAGTTTTCACCAGCTCCTACTGGGACTTTTTTGATAGATTCAACATTGGATCGATCGCTTTCGCTAAGTCTGACGATAATTGGAAACCTTACAACTCCTTCATACATCGAGCCCGCTTCCGTACCTCCAATTGCAGTCTCAACAGTGCCCAATACATTCTCTTTTGAAATACCAAGTTGCTTCAATTGACTGTTTTTCGGTTCGATTCTTAGAACAGGGGCTTTCCCTTTAATTTCTTCCTCGGCGTCACCCACTCCTGGGACTGTTCTAACGATCTCCGCAGCCCTTGCAGCTATTTCAGAAATGACATCCATGTCTTTTCCATAGACCTTTAGTGCAACATCGGCCCTTACACCTTCAAGGAGCTCATTAAATCTAAGCTGTATAGGTTGTGAAAAAATTAGACTCTGACCGGGAAGATTAGGTTCGAGCTTCATTTTTATCTCTTGGATAATATCGGATTTAGTTTTTCCTTTCGGCCATTCTTCTTTTGGCTTTAAGAGAATATAAGTATCTGAAAGGTTGACCCCCATTGGATCGGTGGCAACTTCAGCAGTCCCTATGCGAGATAATACAGTCTTAACTTCTGGTAGCTCCAAAATCATCTTTTCAGAAATTTCCTGCATTGCGACTGATTGATCTACTGAAATATTAGTTGGTCTAACAAATTGAACAGCAATTGAACCTTCATCCAGTTGAGGCAAAAAGTTAGAACCCAGATTAGTAAAGAGTATAGCACCACTTACAATAGAGACTACACCTAATCCAACGACTAGCAGCTTAGCTTTCAAGGCAACTTTAATGATCGGTAAATAGAGCCGTTCTATGAAGGACATCACGATCGGCTTTCTAGTTTGTAGCTTACCAGATAGAAAGCTACCCGCAATTGCTGGTATTGTCGTAAACGAAAAAATAAATGCTGCACCGAGTGCGAAGCAAAACGTTGCTGCCATAGGTGCAAACATCTTGGCTTCGACGCCAGTAAGTGCAAAAATCGGTAGAAACACGACAATAATAATAACTTGTCCAAAGCCCGCAGCTGATCGTATTTCTACGGTAGCATTGACTACCTGCTCCTTGATTTCACTTCGATCTAAATCTCTCCCCAATTCTTTGGCTTTAGATGAGATAAGCCTCACACAGTTATCCATGACGATGACAGCACCATCAATAATGATACCGAAATCCAAAGCCCCTAAACTCATCAAATTTCCTGAAACATCGAAATACTTCATCAAAATGAAAGTTGATAACAGTGAAAGAGGAATTGTGATGGAAGTAATGATCGCAACTCGGAAGTTTCCAATCATGATAAGAAGGACTAAAGCAACTAGACCTGCACCAAATAATAAATTTCTTTGGACAGTCCCAAGAGTATCATCGACTAAATCTGATCTGTTATAGATGACTTTTAGTTCCACCCAATCAGGTAATGTTTTCTTTATCTCTTGAATCTTTTCATCTACTGCAATTGAAACCGTTCGGCTATTTTCTCCTAACAACATCAAAATCGTTCCAATTACGCTTTCTTTGCCATTTACTAGTGCTGCCCCTGTTCGAAGCTCCTTATCAAACCTTACGTCAGCGACATCACTAATGGTTATAGTTTTGAAACTAGGTAAGCGCTTAATTACTATTTCTTTAATGTCATCAGGGGATCGTACCAAACCAGTAGCTTGAATCAGCAATTGTTCTGCAGTCTGCTGAACATACCCTCCACCAGTATTGCGATTATTGGATTCTATAGCTTTAACTATTTCATCCAAATGGATTCCATATCGGCTTAAGTCTGACATCCTAGGCTGTACAAAAATCTGTTTTTCGAATCCACCTATAGCATTGACTTCTGCCACTCCTTTAACGGTTAGAAGCCTCGGAGTAATAGACCACTCATTTAACGCTCTAAGATCCATCAATTGCTTAATCCGCTCTTCTCCTGTAGCTTCATTCTTTGCTTCCAGAGAATAGAAATAGATTTCACCCAAACCCGTTGTTATTGGACCCAAAGAAGGCTGAACCCCAGAAGGAAGGTCATCACTGATACCTTGTAGCTTTTCTGTCACAAGTTGTCTTGCGCGGTATATATCTGTACCTTCTTCAAAGATTATCGTAACCTGAGACAGACCGAATCGGGTTATAGATCTAATCTGATCCACCTTAGGGATACCACCCATTTCACTTTCAATAGGAAAAGTAATAAACCTTTCTATTTCTTCGGGTACAAGTCCGTCAACTGCTGTACTGATCTGCACTTGAACATTGGTGATATCAGGGACGGCATCAATTGGCAGAGACTTGAATGACATCCAACCAAAAATCATTGCTATAGCCGTAAATAGAAAGACTAGGCCTCGCCTATTGACGGAGGCTTCGATCAATTTGTTAAACATTTAAACCTCCTAATTTAGTGAACGTGACCCTGGCCACCTTGACCAGAAGCTTCTAAATGAGCAACCCTAAGAAGATTGACTCCTTGATTTACGATTTCATTACTTTGTGAAAGCTCCTTAGATTGTATTCTGGTAGAGTACTTGCTACGTTCAATAATTTTTACATTAATGATCTCGAACCAATTACCAACTTTCCGGTAAACACCTACTTCGTTTTGATAGTCAACAATTGCAGAAGTGGGAACTTCATAGATTCCTTTTTCTGATCGATCTAGTTGGATAGTATCGATCTTTAAAGTTTTTATGGCACCATCAGCTAGTTTAAATAACTTGCCCTCTTTTTTGACCTCTTCAATGGCTTTTCCTTTACCGAATTTTTCTTCTTCGTGTCCGTGTTCATGTTCGGAGTGGCCCTCCACTTTCCCATGCTCATGTTCGGAGTGGCCCTCCTCTTTTCCATTATCATGTTCGGAGTGATCATCTTCTTTCCCATGCTCATGTTCGGAGTGGCCCTCCTCTTTTCCATTATCATGTTTGGAGTGATCATCTTTTTTACCATGACCAGTGGTCGACGCTTTCGAAAGAGTCGATAACCCTAAGAGAAACATCAAAATCGAAGTAATTAGTAAGTTGTTCATTTCAGAGTCTCCTGTGAAATACGGCCTTCAATGGCGGCGATTTTCCAAAATGCAATTACACCCTCTAGTTCAAGTTGATGTAAGTTTTTGTAATATTCTAAGACTTGACGATGAAGCTCAATTATCAGAGCAGGAGAAACTATTCCTCTTTTAGATAAACTGTGTAATTCATTATGCCTTTTCATGATTCTACTGTTTGAAAGACTTTGAGAATACTTTTTAGAAATTTGTACATAAAGTTCATATAGATGCTGCCTTTGACGTTTTAAATTCGATTCTATGAGATTGAATCCAAGCTCGCTGGTAGCTATCTCTGCTAAAGCCTTAGCTTTACCACCTTCGTTCCTTTGGTAAAGGGGAAGTGGCAAAGACAATGCTATTCCTACTCTAAAATCTTTATCATCAAGTTCGAACTTTGGGCCAATAAGTAGATCAGGTGACGATTTAGACTTTTCTAGTGCATATCTGGCCTTTTGATATTCAATTTCGTTTTTTGCTTTTACAATTTCTGCTCCTAAAACATCGCCAGATTGAATGGCAGGCCATTTCTTAACTATTTGCGGTAAGTGCTTTCGATTCAAAGTAATCCTACGACCTATCCCCATTTCAATTCTATTGAGGATTGTAAGTTTTTCGTTTGAAAGAGAGTTTTTACTCATCAGGCTTTCATCTAAAGCCATATTAAAAATAGCTTCAGAAATAGTATTTTGAGGGTCCAATCGACCAGCTTTAGAGTATTTCTTCGAAATGTGAGAAAAAGATTCGATAGTTTCATCTAGAATATTTTCTTCCTGCTCAAGCTGTCGATACTTGTATAAATCGATTACGGACTGAATAGCTATTTTGTCTTTGAGATCTATCAGGTTTGCTTGTAACAATTCGCTCTCTTTTTCGGCAACATCAACTCGTGCTGATAGCTTCCCTCCCAGTTCAAAGGTGTGTAGAAAAGCAACATTTGAGGAAAGACTACCTTCGTCGCTTACTGTTCCCTCAAATTCGAATTCCGGATTAGGTCGCTGAGAGGCGAGCTCAGCTGCTTTAACCGATGATTCTATTCTAGATTGACTAATTTGGACTTTAGAGTGGTTGCTTACAATACATTTGAGAACCTCATTTGCTGTTGTTAATTTCTTGCATTCTGCAGCAGCTATTAAAGGCCACGAAAGCATTAATATGACTATATATAACTTATACATTTGAGTTCCTAATTTACCAATAATATAGAAATTCTATACATACGATTAGGAGCATTTAAATAAATTTAAAGCTTTCTAACCGCATACATGTGTTAAAAATATTTGTTTGACCTGTCTATCGTTCGACGGGAATGGCTTTATCGATCCAAACAAAACTTGAGATAAGATCGCTAGATGTACTGACAGTAACTTCCGTTCCATCAACACTATCAACCGTGCATTTACCTAGTTTTTCTATCCAACAACGCCCACCAGTTGCTCTTTTCGAAGAACGGGAGCTTTTGAGGGACTTGATTCTCTCAGGGTTGCATTCTTTTCTAAATAATGTGAGTTTTTCGCCGACTTTGGTTTCAAATCCAGGATTATAAAATACTCCTTTATTCCCAGACAACTTTTTGACCAGTTTTCCCTCATTTGAGGTGTAGGTCGATGCACAGGAGTTAAGAAATGTCGCAAAAAATAGGCATATAGATAAAATAACATTCGTCATTTTGTTTTTCTCCAAATACTAAGAGTGCAGTCCCTCAAAACATTGAGGGAACAATAAGCGTCTCCACTTAGAAGACCGAAGATGAAAGAGAGCTCAAATTGCAGAAATTTTAAAGTATTGGAGGTCGAAAAAGAGAGTTCAGATGAAGAGAGCTTAAAAAGCTAGACCTGAAATAAGTAATAAGAACTGTCTGCAAAGGGGCTTGTGCTGTTTGGGATTGAGTAAAAAGATTGATAACAATAGAACAATGTCCAACATGACATATATGGGAGTCTTCAAATGGATCATCCGAAGAATGGCATGGATGATTGTCAATGGAATGGTCCAAATCAGCTATCGTGTTTTCCATAGCAGAAAAAGCAGTGCTGCTAAACACAGTTATCAGTATTAGAAACGCAAGATATTTTCTAAGTATTTGAAACAATGAGCGATTCCTAGCTGTTGAATTTCCTCATACTTACTAGCGATAAGATTGTACTCTTAAAGACTTTGGATGTCATCGGAATATTTGGTCCCAAACTTTAGATGTTATATACTTTCCAAAAAATGGGTTCAGCTACTTTGCTGAGCCAGTTTTTTGATTATACCACATTCCGTCGGAGGCCTGTTCCTTGAGCAGCTGCTATCTAGCGACCTTAGATAGCCTCGTAATTCCTTTAGCTCTTTTATTCGATGCTCTACTTCATCTATTCGGGACGCAATCAGTATACTGATTTCGTCACAATTGATATGCTGTTTAAAATTGAACAAAATTAGCTTTCGAATATCTCTCAGCGGCAAATGAATACTTCTGCAATTTTTAATAAATTTTAGTCGGTCGATAGAACTTTTGTCATATACTCGAAAATTGCTTTCCGTTCGACCTAAAGGCTCAATTAACTTTTCTTTTTCGTAATAACGAATTGTTTGGATAGAGCAACCCGTAATTTTTGCCAGCTTTCCGATTTTCATCACACCACCTTTTGACCTATTGACCCTATAGTTACTATAGATATTAGTCTATTTAAGGGTGGAAAAAAAGGAGTCAAATATGGATGAATGCACTAACAGTCTATGTAAAGAAGGTTCCAAAGAAAGTAATACACTTAATGCAGATTCCGACGGAGGCTATCTAGCTGAGTTTGAAGTGGGAAAAATGGACTGCCCGTCTGAAGAGCGTTTAATACGAATGTCCCTTGATCAAATCAATCCAAAAGTTGCTTTTGAATTTGACATTCCTCGACGAAGAGTTTGCATATTTCATAAGGATAAAGATAATTTAGAAGAAATCATTGCTCTGCTGAAGTCTTTGAAGCTTGGGTCCAAATTTGTAAAATCGGAAAAGCTAAAAAACAAAGAATTTAATAATTTGACTGAGTCTATTCATCTTTCAAATGAGAAAGAGTCCAGCACGCTTAAGTGGTTACTTGCCATTAATGGGGTAATGTTCGTATTCGAACTAGCATTTGGATATTTTTCTCAATCAACGGGGCTAATTGCAGACTCGTTAGATATGTTTGCTGATGCTGGCGTCTATGGGTTAAGCCTATATGCAGTCGGAAAAAATCCTAAGATGAAAATTCGGGCAGCTCACTTTTCAGGTTGGTTACAAGTTTTTCTAGCTTTAGGAGCCCTATCTGAAGTCGGGCGAAGGTTTATAATGGGAAGCCAACCGGTTTCTGAAGTAATGATTGGAATGGGATTACTAGCCCTTGCAGCAAATATCTCTTGCTTGTTGCTATTAGCTGGAAAAAGAAATAATGGCGCACACATGAAAGCCAGCTGGATATTTTCAGCTAATGATGTAATTGCAAATTCTGGCGTCATTCTAGCTGGATTTCTGGTCTCATGGAGCGGTTCAAATTATCCAGACCTAATAATTGGCCTCATTATTGCTGTAATTGTACTGAATGGAGCGAGAAGAATATTAAAACTTAGGTCATAGATATTAATTGTAATTAGGTATTTTCAAATATGAATTTAAAAAATGACAGAAGGTTTCTGTATGTTTTGGTTTCAATAATTTTCTTTGGTATATTAATCGATCAAATATCGAAATTTTTTGCCTCTGAATATATGCAGGGATCTCCAGTGATCAAATGTTTTTGGGGGTTTATTCAAATAATGTACGCAGAAAACACTGGAAGTTTCGGAAGTTTGGGATCAGATTGGCCAATCTTTGTTAAAATGATCTTACTAAAGGCTATTCCTATAATTATGATGGGGTATATATTACTTCAATTAGCAAAATACAAGTCAAAGTCAAAACCAGAGTTGATCGGGTTATCGCTAATCTTTTCTGGAGGCATTAGCAATATTGCAGATCGAATTCTCTCTGACTTTGTTGTGGATTACTTATATATTGGGGTTGGCACTTTAGGAACACATGTATTTAATTTCGCGGATGTATTCATTATGATGGGAATTGGGCTAATATTATATCAGTCATGCAGTATTGCAACAAAAAAACTTTAGCCATTAAAATAGAATACTACATTTAGTCAGTTGATTAAACTCTTAGTAATTTTCGCATCATCAATCAATAGACTGCTGAAGATTGAGGTCATACTATATGTTTTCGTTGCATGAGATTTTTTAAGCTGAAGTATCTCCAACGTAGTTTATTGTTATTCTAATACAATCTGCAATCGATAGCATTCCCAAAACGTTAAATTTATGGTTTCCTCTCACTGGGAGGAAAGTACGTGGACTTCACAATCGAAGACCTTCAAAGAGCCACAGGGTTCACATACCGGACAATTAAGAAGCGGCTAGGTAGACTGCAACCTGTTCACCAAGAAGGGTCTAAGATCTTCTATGAAGGCGTCCCTGCTCTAAAAGCGATATTCGAAGCTGAGTACGCCTCCAAGTCAAAGATATCCCTAGAAGAAGAGCGAGCAATCCTAACCGTTCTTCAACAAGGAAAACTCCAAAGAGAATTAGACGAAATCGACAAAAACACAGTCAACAGAGAAGAAATAAGCACCTACTTTTCCAGAATGCTAACTTCCTTCAAATCCAGATTAATGGCAATCCCCACCAAAGCTGGAGCCAGATTCAAAGGCTTTAATGACTCCGCCGACCTTGAGTACTTCCTAAATTCGATCATAAAAGAAACACTATTGGAGCTATCGAAACCCGATGAGAGCAGTTGAATTTTTTAACGAGATCCGCAAAGTCTTAGCCCCACCACCGGATCTAACACTATCCGAGTGGGCTGATAACTACCGCTATCTCTCTCCTGAATCATCATCCGAGCCTGGAAAATGGAAGACTTCAAACGCCCCATATCAAAAGGGAATGATGGATGTTCTCTCGGATCGCCGTATCCATACCATAGTAGACATAACATCCTCCCAGGTTGGCAAAACAGAAAAACACCTGAACACACTAGGCTACTTCATAGACTACGACCCTGCGCCAGTTCTTGTAGTACAACCTACAATCAAAATGGCCGAAGCATTCTCAAAAGATAGATTGGCCCCAATGATCCGAGATTCCCCTTCCCTAACCAAGAAAGTTTTCTCCGGTAAAAATGGCGACTCTACGATTTACCACAAGAAGTTTGTAGGCGGTCACGTAACCCTAGCCGGAGCCAATTCCCCCGCTTCCCTAGCCTCAAGGCCCATAAGAGTGCTTCTGTGCGATGAAATCGACCGCTGGCCAGCATCAGCAGGAACCGAAGGAGATCCGCTTAATCTGGCTAAAAAACGGACGACAACCTTTCATAACCGAAAGATCATTCTTAGCTCAACACCTGGAAACAAATACATACCAGGTGAAGGTGGATCTAGAATCGAGTTTGCATGGCTCCAGTCTGATCAGCGCCGATACTTTCTGCCTTGCCCAGAATGTGATCACAAGCAGCACCTAGTTTGGGAACAGGTGAAATGGGAGAAAGACGAGAAGGAAAATGACCTACCTGAATCCGCCTACTACGAATGTAAATCCTGCAAAGCTAAGGTCTACGAACACCACAAAATGGCCATGCTTAAAGCTGGTGACTGGATTGCTACAAGCACGAGTAAGGGAATAGCAGGATTCCATCTTAATGAGCTGTACTCACCATGGAAAACAATCGTTGAGGTAGTCGAAGAATACTTAGAAGCAAAAGACGACCTGGAGCTAATGAAGGTCTGGACAAATACCTCCCTTGGCCTTCCTTTTGAGAACAAAGCTGGAGATCAACCTGATTGGAAAAAGCTATACAACCGCAGGGAGGAAAGGGCCGAAGGGCTCATTCCCCCTGAAGTAGTCCTACTAACATGCGGAGTGGATGTGCAAAAAGACCGCCTCGAAGTGTCCATAATTGGATGGAACCGCAAAAAATCCTGGCTTATCGAGCACAAACGAATTCTAGGTGAAACCTCTTCCGATGAGGTTTGGGAGGATCTATCAGAACTACTCGACCAGGAGTATGATCATCCGAGTGGTGAGAAGCTACCCATTCGGGTACTTGGTATCGACTCAGGATATCAGACAACGAGAGTTTACGAGTGGGTCCGCAAGAAAAGCAAAAGACGAGTCTTTGCACTAAAGGGCCGGGATCAGCTAGAAATGCCTGTTGCAGCTCCTACTAATATCGATGTGAATCTTCGAGGTAAGAAATCACGGATAGGGATGAGACTTTGGAAAGTTGGAGTCTCGGTACTTAAATCAGAATTCTACGCAAGACTAAATCTTGAAAAACCCACTGATACCCAACTAATGGTTAAGGGCTATCCTAAATCCTGGATATCATTTCCCCAAATCGACGAAAAATATTTCAAACAGATTACCGCCGAAACCTGCGTCATGGAAAAGCTATCTTCTGGTCATGCTAAATATGTTTGGAAGAAAACCTACACGGAAAACCATGCCTTAGATTGTTTTGTCTATTCTATGGCTGTTTATTATGTACTTGGAGCCAATAAATGGACTCCAGAGAAGTGGGCAGAGCTAGAGACGTTTTATCAGTGTGATTAACAAACATGCAATCGTTGGCTGGCATTTTACTGCAACCATGATCTATGCTCCCAGACAGGTAGAAACTATCTCTCAGGGCAGATCATGTGGACGAGCGAAGACCTTTCAAAATTAGAATTAGCCATCTCATCGGGAACACTTCGAGTAAAGTTTGCTGATAAGGAAGTCACCTATCAGAACACTTCCGAGATGCTAAAGGCTCGTGAGGTTATGATCCGCGTACTCCGCTCTCCGACTCTCTCAACCAGAATTGTATCCAGCTATGATAAGGGGTTACATTGAACGCCTTAGACTCAGCAATTGGATATGTAGCCCCTCAGTGGCAGGTAAAAAGGACTAAAGCACGACTTTCCATGAGACTTATGAGTCGAGGATTTGAGGCGTCTAGTAAGGGAAAGCGCACAAAGGGCTGGCGCACAACATCGACATCATTAAATACTGATTTACAAAAAGAGCTTAAAACTGTAGTAGCCCGCTCCCGATATCTTTCTATAAATAACGCCTACGCGAAAAGAGGTGTCAACGCGATTCCCTCTCATGTAGTGCGAAAGGGCATAATCCCTAATATTTCTGGTGCTAATAAAAAGTTTGAAAAGCTATTTAAAAAATGGGCGAGATCTACAAAATGCGACTATGAAGGAAGACACAATCTTTATGGCCTCCAATGGTTAGCCATGAAAACCATAGCTGAATCTGGCGAAGTCTTGATCCGAAAAAGAATCTATAAGCTAGACTCCGGATTAATGATTCCCCTTAAACTTCAGGTCTTAGAACCCGATTTTCTAGACACCAATAAACCTGGAACCAAACAAGGCATAGAATTTAACGATGATGGCGAAAGGATCGCCTACTGGATTTTCACTTCCCATCCAGGCGAAGCGGGAAATCGTCAACAATCTGTAAGAATTCCTGCAGATGAAATCATCCACGCTTTTGAAACCATCAGACCTGGGCAGCTTC
>JBNKNM010000005.1:0-77416 GCA_050293845.1 Pseudobacteriovorax sp.
CTATTTGAAGTACCATCATGGCGACTGGACATTGAAAGAGAAACAGACCTTATCGAAGAGGTGGCACGCCTCCATGGATACAACAAAATACCCAATACATTGCCGATGATGGAGATCCGCACCCTTCCAGAGCGGCCCTTAATTAGCTTTCTAGATGAATGCAAATACACCATCGCCACGCAGGGATATAGCGAGGTCATCAGCTTCCCTTTCATCAGCAACTTTGATCTTGAACGCTTCAACATCAAAAACACACACCCCTTCTCTGCCGCTGTTGAGCTATTAAACCCCCTTGTAGAAGAGCAGCGACAATTGCGCACAAGCGTCGTTTTTGGATTACTTAAGGCTCTAGTGACAAACCGAAAACACGGTGTGAAAGGGGTTCGTTTATTCGAAGCGGCTCGCAATTTTTATCGCTTCGACCACAACCATTCCTTTGAGTTCGGTATTTGGAAACATTTACAGGAAAATGGCAGTCATATTACAGGTCAGGCGCGGCAGGATTACCGCCCCATTGAAAGAAACATAATTGCTGCGATTCTCGATCATCCCTTTACCGAAAAAACTTGGCAAAGCCCTGAGATAGAAGCCAGTTTTTTTCATGGAAAAGAAGCTCTCACCAATCTTGTACATGCTATGGGAGTCAGGGACATAGACTTTACAAGTATCAATGCCGAGGAAATCCCTTGGCTACACCCAGGAGCTGCTGCAACGGTGCACTCTGGCTCATTACTCCTTGGGTATGTTGGCGAGTTGCACCCTCGTACTGTAAAGGCATACGAACTCAATCTTGATCATTCTCCCGTAGTTTTTGAGGTGGATATCGAGCAGGTTTACCTCGCTAGTCAGCAAGGGAAGCACTATCGAGGAAGCATTACAAAGTATCCCCCTTTGACCCGTGACTTAGCATTTGTCGTCGAAAAGTCAATTATCCATAGTGACTTTTGCGACGCTTTTGAATCATTTAATCGCCGCAAGAACCTAAGCTCCTATCGATTATTCGATGTTTATGAGGGAAAAAACCTTGCTTCGGGAAAGAAAAGCATGGCATTTAGCCTTGAGTTTCAGTCCGACAAGAAAACCCTTACAGACAAAGAGGTCGAGAAAGAGGTGCAGGCACTTGTTGACTGGTTTAAACAGCGGCTTTCAGCAGAACTTAGATAACTTTAGGAAGGATCACATGAAAAAGGCTATAGTTTTAACTTCATTAATTTTTGGTGGTATGGGAAATCCCCTGTTTGCCGTTGATGTGGCAAGTTTTAGCAATGAAAAAATAACTGAGGAAGAATACAAAAAAGCCATTGAAGGTTTGGGCCCGCAGGCAGAAATGGTCAAAAATAACCCCAGAATCAGGAGCCAGTTTTTAAATCATCTTATCGACAACACTCTTTTATCTGAAGAAGCCAAAAAGGCAAAATTGGACCAATCCCAACGCTTTAAAACCATGGTAAATGATGCCAAGCGTGATATTTTAGCTCGCTTGTATGTAGAGAAATACATCGATGAGCAGTCCAGCGAGAAAAATCTCAAAAGTTACTTTGAAAAGAACAAGAAGCAATTTAGTGGCAAGGAAATTCGCGCCTCTCATATTTTGCTAAAAGAAGCAGATAAGGCAAAAGCAGAAAAAGTCCTCAAGGAAGCTATACAGGGAAAAGACTTTGCTGAACTAGCCAAGAAACATTCCACCGGTCCTAGTAAAGACCGTGGTGGCGATCTAAACTTTTTTGGCCAGGGACGCATGGTGCCTGCCTTTGAAAAAGCTGCGTTTGCTACTCCAAAAGGCAAGGTCCATCCTAACCTTGTTAAGACTCAGTTCGGTTGGCACATTATCAAAGTTACCGATGCCCGTGGTGGAGACAAGGTGAAGTTCTCTGAAAAGAAAGATGAGGTTATGAAAACCATTAAAAGAAATGGTCGTAAAGACCTAGTTGAAGAGCTGCGCAAAAAAGCTAATGTTAAGGTCGATGAAGAAGCGCTGAAGAAAATCAAATTCTAGTCCAGATCCGGAATTTCCAGCTGAATCAAGGTAAGGGGAAAAAGTCTCATGTTAACTTTGTTAAAGTTAAAGAGCCTACTTTTTCCCCTACCGTCGCGTCAGCTAGAAATATCGCATCTGATTGAGACTTTTAAATCCCAACACCCAATCCCAGCACCTGGGAAATCCTGAGTCCCAACCACGACAAGCCAAGTCCACCAAAAATAGTAATCACGGTGATAAGTAGAGTCCCAGACCAGTTTTTTTGCAGCGTCAAGATATTGACTTCGTAACTGAATGAGGACAAAGTCGTAAGAGCTCCGAGAAAACCAGTGATGACCCCCATTTTCAAGGGCTTAGGTAACATACCTAGCCAAGGAAAGAGCAAACCTATCAGAAAACACCCTATTAGATTTGAAACAAGTGTGCCCACCGGTAGCGCAGGGTAAACCTTCATAAATAAAACCTGCAGCAGATAACGGCATAATGCTCCTAAGCCAGCACCCATAAAGATATAAATATAAACCACGACTACCTATATAGCGATATATCTGAATTCCCAGTCCAGCTCACTTGACTTAACTCTATCGCTGTACCATTTCAGATTTAAATAGTTAATACCCATGGGAGATGGGAAGGTTAAATCAACCTTTCCACCCTCCGATACCTTGCGTCCTATGGACTTACCGTTTAAAAAGACGTCAACCTCCACATTATCTTCGATAACATCAGATATAAGAATGCGTAAATAGGTTTCTTTACCAAGAAAAACAGCACCATTGGTACGACCATCTAAAACAATGCGATAGTAACCTTCTACGATCCCCCAATCCAAGTCACCCCTTGGATAAAACCGCACATCATAGGTATTGTTAGGTTTATCGCGAAAAGGGTTCTGCGGGTCAAACCCTACAGACTCTGCCCATATACCGATAACATCTTCGTTTCTGATATAGGGATTGCCGCGGGAAGGTCCCCCCGTTGGCTCATCAGGCTCAAAGGCCATCCAAAGAAAGTCGGGATGATTGGTTCTACTTTCTCCAACCCACTCTCCGCCAAGAACCTTATTCTCTTCATCTAGCTCCAAAAGGTAAGTATAAACCACTTGACTCGGGGGTGGTTTTGTTCCGGCGCCAACAAAGTCTTTAGCAGCGCGACGATAGGAAACAGTCATAGTTACAAATTGCCAAGAAACAGCATTGGGATTAAAGATCCAGTCGTCGATTGCAAGCTCATCACCTAAGTCCAGCTTGGCAATGGCCTCTTCCTCCGTTAGGGGTCCCTCACT
The DNA here is from genome assembly GCA_050293845.1 of Pseudobacteriovorax sp. GTDB lineage: Bacteria > Bdellovibrionota_B > Oligoflexia > Oligoflexales > Oligoflexaceae > DT-89. The sequence continues at coordinate 3,264 of JBNKNM010000005.1, forward strand.
GGTATACTGATACTCATAGATGGGATAGTTCCAGACTTCCTCATCACGGTTATAGTCGAATATGACTGGCTGCTTATGACGTCCTAAGAAATTAATTAAGCCTATATGAAAGCTTCCGGGATTAACGTCATCGCAGGCATCCATTTCTAAAGGATTCACCCGTACTTTGGGTCTTTTACTGAGCTCGGTCTCGGATAGACGGCAGCGATTCCCAGAAATGAACTTGGTTTTAGAATTCATACTGATTTCCGCTAATAAGGCTCTTATATCAGAGGGTGTGAAGACAACACAGTTAGTATCTTCATCAAGTTCGCAGTTTTGTGGTCTATAGATAGTAGTCAGGGGGTTTTGGTAGCGGGACGCAGCTACAGAAGTGCCATTACAATGGCCGTACCAGCTTGGGGATTGACGGCTATTATAGGTCAGCTCCCAATTACTAGCCTTCTTTTCCCCGTCATTAAAGGCTTGATCATAAAGGGTTAGAGCACCGTTAACATTCGTTCCACGGCTCTTTTCTGGGTACCATGAGTCTAAATAGGGAATTCTATCAACAGTCACCGATCCAGTAGGAAATTCATTTAGCTTATCCCATTGAGTCCAATAGCCCTCATCATCCGAGCCGAAAATTTTCTTGTAAAAAGATCGAATATCCTCAAGCTCGACATGGTCACTTGAGTAACTACCGAGTTGATTGTAATTAGGATTATGAGCCTTAGCTCGTTTTTCCATACGTTCGCAGCCTCCCTGAAAGCCGATGATGCTGGCCACAAACATGAAAATCAACCTGGTATTTTTTGTTACATATAACATGACTTGCAAGAGCTCCTAAATTGATAGCTTTCCCTCTTTCACCATTATAACCAAATTGGCATGGAAATACCTTTCTGTAAGATTTTAAATTTTTACCTGTATTGGCATTATTCGCATTGCTAAGGGCTCCGAAGGAACCATAAGGAGTAAATGGATGAGCCATCAGAAAGATCAAACGAACTACAATGCGGCAAGTCACGTTCTCATTATTGATGACCAGCAAGAAATTGTTGATGTTATCTCTGAAATTATTAAGCTCCACACTACCTTAGTCCCCATAACCGCCACGAGCGGTAAAGAAGGGCTGAAAAAACTCGACCAGAATCCTATCGATGTTATCCTGCTAGATCTGTCCATGCCACGAATGGATGGCATTGAATTTTTTCAAATTATCCGTAATAAGTCCATTCTAGCACCGGTGATTTTTCTGACTGGTCGAGGAGATGAGTCTATTAGAGAAAGGGCCTTTGACCTTGGAGCCTTTGACTTTCTGGCAAAACCAGCCAAGGCAGCAGACCTTCTCATATTAGTTGATGAAGCTGTGAGAGTTGTCCGGCAAATAAGAACTATTATTGCGAAGAAGCCCTCCTATACTAGTCCTTAACGAGGAATGTTCGATAATGCTTTTTGCTTATCTTCGGGGAAGCTTGAGTTAAAGGAAAATGAGTCTATAGTACTGTTTTTCCAATATATTTTAAGCTCCTTGGTGTGACTTGCTCCAAATAGTCGCAACTTATAGAAGCCATAAGTCCAAGTGGGCTTCCCACCGGAATAGCCCGTCAGAAATGGTTCTCCCAAGGTTTTAAATACTTCTGCACGAGTCGTCGTCTCTTGTTTCAACCAACTATAATCACTTGAAAAATTTTGTCCTCTCGTGACGCAGCCCGTGAATTGGCTCGATAAAGCTAACATGAGAACTGTACTGGCAATTTTAGAAGTATATTTCAATCTAACCTCCTCTGATTAATCACCATTAAAATGACGCACATAATTGTAGGAGTACTATCGCTCTAAGTAACCATAAATCATAGCTGACAAGGGCGGCTCCTACGGAAAACATTGCCAGTCTAAGCTAAAACACCTAGTAGTTTCAATATGATTAGAAGTAGCTGCCGAATTGGTAGGAACAAATTTATATTGTACGAGCTACTAAATCATACATGCTTTTATAACGCACTAGATTAAAGCCGGATATAAATTTATTATCGATGCTCGGCAATTATAATGCTATATGATCCTTTCTTCCGGCTAAACTAAGTAAAGTCGCAGGTGAAGCTATGAAATATAAACTTATACTCCTTACCCTCGGGGTTTTTATTGGGATTGCTAGTGCAACTTTTTGGCTTATTTCTCAAAATTTGAGTTCAGAATCAATTGAATTTGGACGGGTACTCAAAAACAGACGCTCCATCAGCGAGATGCATTTACAAGATTTTAATGGTAAAAGCTTTGGGCGAGAGCAGTTGCTAGGCAAGTGGAGCCTAATAACATTTGGATTTACCCACTGTCCCGACGTCTGTCCCACCGCATTAGCGGCATTCCGTGACGAATTGAATTTACTAGAAGACAACCGTAACCGGGTACAGTTTATCTTTGTCAGTATCGACCCTGAGAGGGATACTCCTGAAGTCCTGCAGAACTACATCACTTACTTCCATAAAAATATCATCGGCCTAACAGGAACCATCCCGGCATTAAAAGCCTTAGCTAAGAATTTTGGGGTCCATTTTCAGAAAAGCGACAAGGGTGAGGATTACACTATGGTTCATAGTCCACAATTCTTCCTTATCAATCCTGAGGCTGAATTAACAGCGATGTACTCACCCCCCTTAGCTCGTGGGAAAATCGCCATGGATTTATCCAGGATTGCAGGAAAAAACTCACTATGAAATTTCTGGCTGCCCTATTTATCCTGATTGCAGTATGTCCAAAAGTTTATTCTCAGCAGGAAAATATCGAAGTCCTGGAGTTCGTCGTTCGTAAGCCTCCTCCAGGGCTCAAGATCACAGCAGCATATGGGCTGATTAAAAATAATAGTCCCAAAGATTTATTTTTAGTTAGTATTGACAGTACTTGGGGACAGATCGAAATACACCAAACGAAAATGGTCGCCGGTATGATGGAGATGAATGCCATAAAGAGGCTCAAGATACCTTCCCATAGTCAAGTCCGATTTAAATCAGGATCTCTGCATCTTATGATAAAAGATATTAGTATAGATCTAGAAGAGGGGAATACCGCCTCTTTACTGTTTCGATTTCTTGGCGGTAAATCGATTCCTGTAACCGCTACTATTAAAAAACCATAAAAGGAGCTAGTATGTCGCAAATAAAGGATATGATTGAAAGCCTCAATATTCCTGCAGATAAACTTAAGGAGTTAGCCCAAACTCTCAACCAAAACCCTATGTCGGCAATGTCCTTAGTGCAACAACTCAATATTCCCCCCCATATATTGCAGAGCATCATGGCGCTTATTATGAGTAACCCCAGCTCTGTAAAGGAGTTCGCAAAATCACTAGGAGTTAGTGATGAAGCTTTGTCGACTATGGAGAACAAACTTAATCCTAATAAGACAGAAACAGACTAAGCCGTAAAAACATTTCACACAGCAGCCGAACACTGATTCCGCAAAGTCTCGGCTCGCGAATACCATGGTAGACAATAAAGGAAGCCAGCTCTCCTTCTTAAGAAAATGTAATCCTCAGAAAGTTAAATCAAAAGCGTCAGTAGTAGCGAAAATATGATCATTGGTCAATCCGCTAGCACATTTGGCTAAAATTTAGCGATCTTTAGGGGACGCACCATCTACTACAACTGCAATCCACTGATATTATGCAGAAAAGCAAATGGCACAGGGATTGCTTTCGGTGAACTTACACCATGGTCTTTTCAACCATCAGAGATCATTGACTTACAAATATAGCAAAGCCCAGGAGAATTTTCATGCCAAGCCACTGCAGTCAAACTTTGAAACTGCCTCGAAACTTCAGATACTTGGCCCTACTAGGAGCGAGTTTACTCTTCACAGTCCTCACACTCACTAGCTGTGAAGACAAGCTCCCAGAAAAATCAAATGCCGAAGCAGCATTACCCTCCCCTCCTGAAGTAAAAGTAAGAACTCTTATGAGTCACCCCATCTACGACCCCCTTTGGTTTGGTGGATATCTTCAAGCTGCTGTTGACTACCAAGTGATCGCGGAAAAATCAGGAGTGGTGGTTAAAAAGCATGTCGGTCCTGGTGATTGGGTAAAAAAAGGGCAAAGCTTAGTGGATGTAAGACCCAGTAGCTTGGGTTTGGATCACCGCACCTATATCATCAAAGCTCCCATGAGTGGAATCGTTAGTCAGTTACCAGTTGACCTTGGAACATATCTTAAGCCTTCCCAGGTTGTTGCCAGCCTTGCTGATACCAGTGCATTCTATATTGATATTCTGGGTTCCTACCAAGATAGTTTAACATTAACCCCCAAAGCTATAGTTTCGGTATTCTTGGGGGTGAGCACTCCTAAAGAACAATCCTTTTCTGGCTTCATTTTATCAGTAAACCCCAGCTCCGATCCTACAACTGGTCTCTATCCTATGAGAGTCAGCTTTCGCTGCAGAACACAAAAGAATCCGATTCAGTGTCAGAATCTCGCCAAAATAGGAAGCTTTGTTAAAGTGCTGTTTAAGAATAATAAAAGAACAGCCATCCAGATTGCTAGCAAGGAATTTACTCAAGGCCGTCATCAAGTTTTAATCTATAAGGATAATGGAACCGCTGAAGAGCGGAAAGTACAAACAGGACGCGTGATTGCCGGCAAGTTTGAAATTATTTCAGGCTTGGAAGAAGGAGAAAACTTAATCGTATCCTACAAAAGACGCCCCAAGTCCGGTGAAAAGGTCCAAGTCAGTGAGCAAAATCAAAAGACTATGAGCAAGACGAAGAATCTGAGCAAAGAACAAATCAACTAAGACTGAAGTGGACACTGGAGCAAGTGGCATGATCATAAAACAATTATATCGGAATCTCTCTTTTATTTTCATTTTAATAGCTATGGTGACAGTGGGCGCCATTTATCAGTTCTCATTATTGCCAATTAGCCTTTACCCGGCCACTAGTAAGCCCACTATACGGGCCTGGCTCAACCCTAAAGGTGTTGATCAACAAGAATTTATCAGTGATTGGGGGTTGAGAATTGAAGAAACCCTTTTAAACTTGGATGGAGTGACCAAAGTTACCGGTGACTATTATCCTTCTTCATTTGGCTATCGCATTGAATTTGATTGGAATCATGACTCCAATGAGGCTTTAGCAGAAGTTCGTAGCAGTCTGGGGGTATTCAATAGTCGCATGCCACGGCATTGGGGGAATTTTTGGATCAATGAAGGTCAGGGAAACTCTGGTCGGATCTTGATGATGGCACATTCATCAGAAATGCCACCGCAAAAAGTAGGAACTTTACTTCACAAAAAACTGGTTCCCCAGCTACAACGTGTTGAGGGATTAGAGAATGCTTTTGTAACCTTAAGAGATGAAACCGAGGTGATAGTCCAGTTGGATTTAGAGCGTCTCTACCAATACAAAATTTCCCCCTACGATGTTCGCAGTGCTATTTCCCAAAGGCAGTTCGATAAAAAACTTGGAATTATGAGGTTTAAAGATGGTTCTTCATATGAAATTACCGGCGCTTTAAAGATTGGCGATATTGAAGCTTTACGCCAAACTATCATTCAAACTCGTGGTGCTCAAACCATTCGATTAAAAGATCTCGCAACGGTTAGCGAGGAGCAAAGAGAAGAAGATGAAGTAAACCATGCAAATGGACATCGCAGCCTTTTCTTAATGGCTTACCCTAAGCCTGATGCCAATCTAAAAAATACCGCCGATGGGGTTCAGGAGGTAGTACAGCGCTTTCTAAAAGCTCACCCCAATATAATTATCGATACTGTTGCCAGCCCCTCTAAATTCATTAATCGCGCGGTCAGGAATGTTACCATAGCTGTAATTTCTGCAATGACCATCGCTAGCTTTATTGTATTTCTATTCTTTGGAAGTTTTCGTAACTCTATTATAATTTCACTATCAATGCCTTTATCACTGTGCATGACCTTAATCATTATGCAGGTTTTTGGTGTGGGCATTAATCTTCTTTCATTAGGAGGGATGGCCATCGCAGTTGGTATGGTTGTTGATAGTACTATAGTCACATTGGAAAATATAGTAAGACGTATGAATGAACAGCAACCCGTAAGTTTTGATCAGCGTCTGAATGTGATATATCTAGCCGTAAAAGAGGTTGCCAACTCTGTCATTGCCTCTGCTCTCACAACCGTAATAGTTTTTTTCCCCATGATATTTACAGCTCCTTTGGCAGCCGCTGTACTAGGTGATTTAGCCATCGTTATGGTATGTGTTATAACCATGTCGCTCCTTGTTTCTTTTTTCATTATCCCTTCACTATACCTCTGGACGTCACAAAACAAGAAAGAAACATCTCGCCCTATATTTTCTAGAATATTTATGTCAGGATTTGATGCCATCGAAAACATCTATATACGAAGCTTAAAATTAATATTTCGCAGACCCACCATAATATTATCGCTTTTTATAGTTATTCTTGGTCTTCTCGGCGGCAGTGTTTTTCTCTTTACAGATGTTATCCCTAGGGAGATTATGCCCACACCAAAAACAGATATGATGATTTTAGGGATCGAAATGAAAAACCGAGGAAACAAAGTCGAAGATGTAGAAAGTATAATATATGATTATGAGCAAGCTATGATCCACGAGTTTGCAGGTGTTTTTTCGGGGATTTATGCTGGCATTGATAATCATGATGTCTGGATTGCGGGACACCTCAAGGATCTTGATAAGTATGACGCTGTGAAACAACTCATGGAAGAGCGTTTCACCAATCAATTTGATTTTTCAGTTAATATATCTTCCTGGGCACCGAGCAAATTGGAAATCCCCTCCCCTCCTGATCTTCGCATTTATATCTCGAAAGAGAATCCAGATGAAGCTAGAGAAGAACTAAGAAAATTACAAGAATCTCTTAACCAAAACTCAAAATTAACAAATATAAGAACCCGACCGGGAATATGGAAGCACAACCGATTCGTACTCAATTTTGAGGAAGAACAAATTCGCAGAATCAGCGCTACAAATGGCAATCAACTGGATATCAACTTTATTCAGGATCTGGTGCAATATGCCGTTGAAAAACAGTTTTTACAGCCAATTCGCATTAATGGTGAAGAACATCAATTATATATGCAATATAATCCCGAAAAGTTCGTCAGCCTTCAGGATCTTAGCAATATTATGCTTCCATTGGGAAAACAGGTCATTCCTCTCCGTAGTCTGGTAGATCTCAATTTGGAAAGCCAATGGGGTCATTATAAGAATGAAGATAGTAAACAAGTTTATTATATTGAAGCCAATATTAAAGAAATACATAAGGGAGATAAGGCTGCCATTATCGCAAAACTCAAGCAACAACTCGTCACCGATGGTATCGAAATAGAATCTATCAGTTTTTATGACCCCACTACAGAAGTTGATGAAAACATTAATTCTCTTTTGACGGCAATCATGATTTCTTTAGCATTGATTCTCATGGTTATCACAGTTCAGTTCGGCAATCTAAAACTAAGTCTTATTGCCATGACAGCGATTCCTCTTGGTTTTATAGGTGTTGCCTTTTCGCTGTTTCTTTTCGATGAAAAGTTATCTATTAACTCGATGTTGGGTCTTATCCTCCTCTGCGGAACTGCGGTAAATAATTCCATCATCTTCATCGATTTTTTTGTAAGAAATTATCAAAATCGTGGGGAAAAAACATTGGATGAAGTGCTGATCAATACTGCTCGTTTGCGTTTTAAACCCATTATGATGACAACTCTAACAACCATCATTGGCATGCTTCCTATCGCCTTCGGATTTGGTAGCGGAGGAGAAATATTGCGCTCACTAGGTGTAACTGTCTCTGGAGGATTAGGTGTTTCAACATTTCTTACGCTTATTTTTATTCCCCTAGGTCTAAGGATTACCACCCTAGTGCAAACTAGAGAAAAAAAACCTACTATGGCGCGCCTTCAGCCTAAAATTTTATGGGTTATAATAGGTTTACTCAGTGCATCTTTTCTTGATACTCCCCTGGCACGAGCCAACTCTTGGAGTCTCCGTGATGTTGAAACAAGAGCTTTGCAATTATCTCCACAATCCCAGCTAGCTCTCTGGAATATGAAACAATCTGAAATGTTAAAACAAGAAACTATTGCTTCATCGCTTCCTTCATTAAACTATTTGTACCGAAAAAAGAGAATCGGCACTAGTCCTATCAGAGAAGGAGAATTAGGTAACCTACACAGTATATCAATTACCCAAAGGCTTGCTAACCCCTACCGTGAATATCAAAAATTAAATGGGGTTGAACATCTAAAGGCATCTTATAGTAAGGAATATCAGCATAATCTGATCGAGATTAAATCTGACATCTGGTTAAAATACTTTGATGTGATTTACCAGCAGAAGCGACTGCAAAGTATGCAGGAACTGCTGAATCAATTTACACCACGCTATAAAGAACAAGAGCAACGCTTCAATAATGGTTTGATTAATATAGACGATTTGCAGCGATTTCGTATCCAATGGGAAGCCGTTTCCTATCAAGTTTCCCAGCGAAAAACTTTTTACCAGGCAGCCAAATTGAGATTAGCAACATTGCTGGCGGCAAAAGTTGATGATCTGGATTTATTACAGCAAGATTTTCCGGAATCATTCGACCTTCAGGATATATTCAAAACACAGATCGATCCGTTATTGAAAAATCCAAAAAGCCTCCAACGAGAGGCCTTAGAACATGAAATTGCTTATAAAAAAAGCGTTGCTAATGATGCAAAATATGATTACCTCCCAAATCTAGACCTCAGATATGAAAGTAATTTTCTTAATGGCACTAGAGAGAATAATATTGTTCTTGAGGCAAATTGGTCTATTTTTTCAGGTTTTCAAGATCGTAATGCTGAAATTAGAAAGCAATGGGACCTCAAAAATAGTTCACTACAACTTCAACAACAATCTCAAGATTGGAAACTTGCATTGATCGAACTCTGGGCAACTTTAGCGGATCTTGAAGCTCATCGTCAGCAGCTGAAGGCTGAGACCCAATCGTATCGAAAATTATTACATAGTTCACAAGTCAGGTATAATGCTGGACAAATCTCGGCAATGGACCTGTATAACGATATGGAAGACCTTATCACATCTGTCAATGCATACTGGGAAGCAAACTTCGCCATAGTCTCCAATCTGGCCTACTTAGCCAAACATATAGATAAGGAGGAGGTCTTCTACACTATGATGGAAATTAGATCTTGAAACCTGATAGGAACATCCGCGCCCCCTGTCCCCCTGTTCATTCACTAGCTTGAAATCTTTAAGCTTATTTTGCTGCGATTTGGAGCGAAGGTAGGATTGCATTAAGCCCATAACTGTGCCATCCTCTACCGGGACTACCTTAAAAATCGAGAGCAATTATGTCTAAGCCAATCAACCTTTCTAATACCAAGGCCCTTGTTTCTCTACTGGACCTATTTGTTTTGGTAGGAGCCGTTGTAACCATGTCTTTATGGGCTTTGAAATACGACCTTTTATACTCACCCCATAGTCCCGTCATTTCACCGTTCACGGCCTTTTCCCTACTGCTCATGTCGGGAGGGCGATTAGCATTGCGCCACTTGACAGCCTTCCCTATGCTCCTAACTATGTCATGGTTAGGTATCACAATTGGTGGTAATATATCATCGATTCTGGTTCAATGGATGTTTCCGACATTAATTACTGATACATTCCCCCACCTCGTACCGACTTCGATCATGACTTCTGGAGGCTTGATCATTTTCTGCTGCTACGAATTGCTAGTGATATTGCGAAAAACTCCTCAACAGGCATTCATTCTTGATGATATTCTTCTACACTTGGCCCTTGTACCTGGAGGTATGAGCCTATTAGGACATGCTTTGGGAAATCCTTACTATATCTCCTCAAACTATGATCCCAGGGTAGGTATCAATCTTTTAGAAATGATTTTCATGGCAGCTTTTGCACTATCATCGGCTCTTAATAATCATGAGCTTTTTCTCTGGAGTTTCCTAAAGGAAAAACTGTCCAATCGCTTAATTTTTATCACTTTATTTATCAACCAATATATGGCACCCGTTGTGGTTGCATGGCTCATTAACTCCCAAGGACCAGGTGCGGGCCTAGAATTATTCATCATGCTTGGTGGTGTTTTTGCTACTCTGATGTTTTTATCGATTAATTCATACCTTGCATACCCTCAAATGGCCGATAGATAGCTAGGCTGACTTTGGCAAACTCTTTTTGGAACAAGGGTCCAATATGAACATACTAGCGGGTAATGTGAGTGAATATCGAAAAGGAACCGCTTCCTTCACAGTGCTAACATTCTCAAGGAACTCAATAGATACTGTCCCACCATTTTTTTCCACATAAGAGCGTACGGCATCTAAGCCAACACCACGACCTGATATTTCAGTCACCGTACTAACAGTGGAAAATCCAGGGGAAAAAATTAGCTCAGCAATTTTTTCAGGTTCTTGCTCTTGATCTGAAATCAGATTTTTTGTAACTCCCATAGCTTTGAGTTTTTTTAGGTTTAATCCACATCCATCATCATTGAATTGTATCAATAGTCTTTCTTCTTCCATAATCAGTTGTAACCTGAGTTGACCCATGATGGGCTTACCAAGTTTTTTTCTGATATCAGCTTTCTCTAATCCGTGATCTATAGCGTTTCTTATAAGATGAACAAAGACATTTTCAAGTAATATAGCTGCCTGCTTTGTAAACAGGACTGGACAAGCTATAATCTCAACTTTGGGTGGGTGCTTTCCAAGCTCTTTTGCCAAAGCATCAGCCCGTAAAAATATTTTTCCAAATAGTGTTTTGGTGTCTGAATAGTAAGCATAGTAGATAGTTTTTTCAAGATTTACATACTTTTCGCGCAATTCCTGAGGTAATTCCTTAAAAAGGTTCAAACTTGATGTGATAGTTTCTAAAGAAAAAATTTCATTCACTCCCTGCTTGCGACCCAATTTTTCATTATTTAATTTTATATATTCATCTAATATGTTACTGACGCATTTATTGTAATCCCATAAAATGGCCTGATTCCATTTTTCTTCTTTTTTTTGCAATGCAGCACAGTATGCTTCAGCCTGATGAATAGCATCCACCAAATCCTTGAAGCTGGCACTTCGTGCCAGACCTTTCATAGTATGGTAGTTGATAAAAATTTCATTTAGACTAAGTTCATCACTTTCCTTATGTTTAGCAATTAGTTCATGATTTGCTTTTATAAAACTTTGGCATTGGTTAAAAAATTGCAAACATGCATCTTGAGAAATTTCTAGGATTTCAGCAATGCGTATCATTTCATTACGATGTATTTTAGTTTGATTCTCTAACGATCTCAGTTCAGTGACATCTCTTGCCACGACAAGAATTTTTTCTACAATGTCATCAGCATTCACAATAGATTGCCAATCCAATGCAATAACTTTATCGTGTAATATAATTTCTCCGGGTAAATGAGGAGAATTGGTTGAAAAATTTATGGCATCCTCTCCAAGAGAACTTACCAAAGTAAACCGTATCCTATCAATGTCATCCTCTGAAAGATTGCTATCCCGAAACATCAAGTCTATAGGGTTTTTACCAGCTAGATCACGATGTCCTGTAATGTTTTCCAAGCGTTTTGAATAGTGATCATCAATAGTTAGATTTGGTAAAATCGAAAAAATACCTTGTCCTATATGGGCCAGAATTGTTGAGATTTGTCTGGTTTTTTCTGCAACGAGCTTTTCAACTTGACCGACATATGCTTTTAGTGATGAATTCAATGATCTTAATTTATCTCCCATGGCTACCGAATACAATATACCTTCAGTAACGAGCCCGATATCGATGGCATGTACGGTTAAATAATGTAAAGGCAGATAGCCTAGTGTCATGAGGATCGTTGTAGTAGCGCCAATAACCAATGGTAAGGCTGCTAAAGCAAATAATACGGCTTCCCGCTTTTTTTCGATGATTTGAATGGTTACAATGATTACAAGCATAACTACTAATAAAAGTAGAATATAATTGCGTAAGTCAGGAAAAAAATAAATGGGGATCATTAAAGCTATATCTACTTTAAATATAAAGTCACAAATGCGGTGTTCCCAGAGTCTGGTAAAATATCTTAAAAAGATAATATAAGAAAAGCACATCACTGTAGCCCCTAGACTTTGAATCTGAGTCGCGTAGATACCTAAGCCGTCAGAAACTAGGGTTGTAAGTACATTTTCGTTGGCAATGAATATTGATATTGAGCTTAAAAAGAAAACATAAGCTAAATAGGCGATGCTTCTAGACACTAGAAAAATAGCAAAATTATAAATAATAAGAGCAAGCATAGCTCCAAAATAGCCAGCCATAAACATGATATTTGATGATTTTTCTTTGAGAAAATTTTCTTCATCTAATACTTGGAAGGACATTTTGCTACTTGCTTGGACGTATACGTCCAAATCATTAACAATCTGTATAGGTATTGCCCTTACATAACCAGATTCATATCTATCAAATCGCAGCGATGGAAACATATTACCATCTACAACTGTTCTAATTATTTCTCCATTCTGCATGAGAAACAGTTTTGAATATTTACTAATATCATACTTTAAATAAATTCTTTTAGGTTCACCGACATTTTTTAATCGTATATGGTAAACAACACTAGTAGCACTAACTCCCAGATTGATTGTAGATGTAACAGATCGGCTAAATTTTTCATTACTATCATCAAGAAACTCTTCTAAAGGAGTGGCATTGATTTTTCTATTATACAAATCCCAATATTTCACCATATATGTTTTCATATCTTTGGCTGTAAGAGATAAATAATGATCATTATCAAAATTTTCCTGCCAGAATTGTTTTTGTTCCTTTTGGCTTAATATCACAGCATGGGGATCAATGGCGTAAGCTATATTTCCTGGCAGCGGATCATATCTTGAAAAATTTTCACCAATGATCATGGGACGTGGTGACTCTGCTTTCAACCTTGGCAGATACAAAAGTATAAAAAAAGCAGTAATAATTTGACTAAGATACTGAAATCTCACTATGGAACTCAAATTTTTATAAGTACAAGGAATCTAAGGATAATCTACAGCTCTATTGTACCATAGCTTGGTTTTGCATCACTACAAGGCTTATTAGGAACTTTTTACAGATGTGATATTAGTGACCAAATGATATTCGTAGAGCCCTTCATTTTTTTGTGGTAGATACCGTCTTGACTTCGATATCAGTTTCGTAGAGCTTCCAGTTTAAGTATGAGAGAATATCAGGAATAACGTTATGATTAGGTTCATGAACAAAAAAATATATTTTTATACCTCGCTGACGCCAAAGTGTTAGTTTTTTGATCCAATTACGGATCCTAGACTCATCTTTTCCAGAATTAAAATAGGCTAAAAACCGAATCATCACGTAAGGCTGAGTTAAGGATAAATGCACCGCATCACGTCGCCCAGGAGTATCGGAAATTACAGTGGATTTACCGTGTTTATAAAGCAGATTAATCACATGATCATGAAGCATATGATTAGTAAACCAGCTAGGATGCCTAAATTCAAAGGCAATGTTGAGACTTTTAGGAAGCTTTTCTAGTAAAATCAGCAAATCGTCAGAATAGTTCCTAGAAAACGTTTCTGGTAATTGAATAAAAGGTAGACCTGCATGATCACCCAAATGTTCTAGCATACGAAGAAAGTTTAAAATTTCATTATCGTATGAACGTTTCCTGAGGTGCGCTGAAACTAATTGAGACATTTTTACACAAAAATGAAACTCATTAGGGACTACTCGCAGCCATTCTTCGATCTGTGCTTTACCTGGAATACTATAGAAACTCGCATTAAACTCGATAGTATTATACATTTTACTGTAGTGAAACAGATAATCCCTAGGCTTGGTTCCTAGGGGATAGACCTTTTCCACCCATCCCGGACACCCCCACAGGGGAGCACCGGTTCGGATGAACCCACTTTGCCCCCAAGCAATATTGAGAAATCGGGAGGTTCGTCTTTGGTCGGGAGGTAAAGTTAAGTCTAGTCCTGAAAAGGAATCAACACGCCCAAAATGCATCCTATGGCTCTACACAAAAAACAGCAAAAGGGACTCAAAACTAGTTTCCAACCTCAGCATCAAAACAGGCTATCCTCATTGGACGTCTAATGCTTGCTTCAAATCCAAAATCAAGTCATCAGCCGACTCTATACCAATGGAGAGCCGTAACAGATTTGGTCCAATACCAAGCTGCTGACGCATTTCAGGAGGGACCGAAGCATGGGTCATTTTTTCGGGATGATTCACCAATGACTCTACTCCCCCCAGGCTTTCAGCTAGTTCAAAAAGCTTCAAGTTCTTCAAGAATCTAAGCACATCGCTATAATCACCTTTCATATTGAAGCTCAGCATACCCCCAAATCCTCGCATCTGCTCTTTCGCTAGATGATGATGACTGTGGCTTTCCAGCCCTGGGTAGAACACATCCTCAACCTTATTATGGCCTTGTAAAAAATGCGCTACATCCATAGCATTATTACAGTGTCGATCCATACGTACAGCTAGGGTTTTGATACTCCTGAGCAACAAGAATGCTTCAAAAGGTCCAGGAACAGCACCTGCCGCGAATTGGATATACTTGACCTTCTCATACAATTCCTCATCAGCAGTCATTACTGCCCCTCCGATAATGTCGGAATGACCGCCAATATACTTCGTGGTGCTATGCATCACAATATCAGCTCCCAGGGAGAGAGGTGCCTGCAATAAAGGGGAAGCAAAGGTGTTATCTACGACCAGCAAGGCCCCCGCTTGCTTTGAAATTTTGGATATAGCGGCGATATCGATGACTTTCAGCAACGGATTAGTTGGTGTTTCTACCCAAATCATTTGCGTTTGGGAACTGATCGCATCTTGCACCGTGGCAAGATTGGTCATATCAATGAATTTAAAACTAAGATTGTATTTGCCATAAAGGGTACGGAATAAGCGTCCAGTACCCCCATAGACATCATCGCAGACTAATATTTCAGCTCCCGGTTCAAGGACCTGAATAATAGCCTGCTCCGCAGCCAAACCAGAAGAAAAGGCGAGGCCATACTTGGTACTCTCCAGAGCCGCTAATGAGTCTTCTAAGGCGTCTCGTGTGGGATTTCCAGCCCGCGAGTAATCCCAGCCTTGATGCTCACCAGGAGCTTGCTGCACATAAGTTGAAGTTTGAAAAATCGGAGTCATGATCGCCCCTGTGTGGGGTTCCGGCTCTACTCCTGCGTGCACAACTTTCGTAAAATCCGTTGGGTTTATGGACATGGCCTGGCCTTCTACTAGGGGTTATTGCTGTCAAAAACAGGTTTCAACTGATCTTTACGATGCATTTCCATGACAATATCGCAGCCACCAACAAACTTTCCTTTGACATAAAGCTGAGGAATTGTAGGCCAGTTCGTGAAACTTTTAATGCCCTCTCTTAGATCCCAATCATCTAAGACATTGCGCGACCCATAAGTTACGCCATACTGGTTTAATACGTTCACAACCTGGGCTGAAAAGCCGCACATAGGCTCTTCAGGTGTTCCCTTCATGAACAAAAAGACATCATTATTTTCAATATCTTGCTTAATAGTTGCTAGAGCTTCAGATTCTCCCACGATGCTCTCCTCTATTCATTGTTGTTAGAATACGGGTTAATCCCGACTGAATTGGTCAACTTACTTCCTAAATGGCAGCGAAGCAAGCAACTTTGTAAGGTTAGTGTGGCCGGTTTGCTGTCACTAAATCCTTGAACCCTGCCACAGCATCCTCGACAAGAATCTCAGTCATACAGCGAAAGTGCTTTAAAGGACAAACCTGGGGACCATGATCGCTGCAAGGCCGACAAGGCAGTTTGTCAAGGTCGCGTTCCAGCACGATAGATCCGGGGGCTAAGGGCCCGAATCCCATGGCTTTTACCGTTGCCCCAAAGATAGCCAGGGTGGGCACACGGAATGCCGAAGCATAGTGTATAGGTGAGCTGTCATTAGCGACAAGGTAATCCAGACTGGCGTAGATAGCGGGTAGATCATTAAGGCTAGTCCTCCCACATAGATCTACTATCTCCTTAGCACCGTTATTGTCCCGTACAATAATGTTGGCAAACTTTCTTTCTTCCGGACTTCCTAAGAGAAACACAAGGTACCCCTCTGCAAGCAGCCAGCGTACCAACTGCCCGTAATTTTCAGCAGACCAGCGCTTGGTGCCCCACACGCTACCAGGAGATACCCCCACATGTTTTCTTTGGGTTTTGGTCTCCTGATAGAGAGGCTCCCCATAATAGCTCATTGTGGGTGCTGCCGCACAAATTTCCTTACGGCTAATCCCCAAAGGCTCCAGGAGTAGCCCTTGTCTTTGGCATTCATGGAGCACCGCCACTCGTGGTACACTCACCTGAGAAAGCAGAGATAAAGAAGCCTCTTCGTAGGAGATAATGAATCCCCCCAGGTAGTTCGCCAGAAGTGTGGATCGTATGCTCTTATGCACTTGCAAAATAATTGGCTGATGAATTCCTAATTGTTTGAGCTCCCTTTTCACAGCTCTGGCTGCTGTAAAAAAAGATTTCGCCCTTTTATCGAAGACAATTACATCATCAAGGTAACTTTGCTCCCTTAATGCTTTCTGACCCACAGGAGTGGTCACCAAAATCTGACGACATTTTGGGTAATGCTTTTTAAGAAGTGAGAAAGCCCCAGTATTAATAATTATATCGCCTAAAAAACTTGTTTGAATCCACACAACCTGATGTGGTGCTCCCCTACGGCCTGTCAAGAATTTTTTCATAAACTAAAGCATGCTCCCCATCAGAGTAATAGTGATAACGGCGAGATACGTTTTTAAACCCGTAGGATTCGTAAAACGACTTAGCAGCTAAGTTGGACTCTTTCACCTCTAAGAACAGTTTTTGAACTCCTTCACGTTGTGCGGCCATGGCAAGATAGTGGTCCATTAGCTGCTTACCACCTCCGCAGCGGCGAAGCTTTGGGAGCACATATACAAAAAGAATTTCGCTTATGTCAAATATCCATGACACAAACATTATTCCCTGCAATTCTGAGCATGCTGCCGACTTCAGTAGCCATATAGACACATCTTGATGGGATCGAGTATCAAGGATTTGCTCAACACTCCAAAATTCCCTATTTACCAGCCAAGAATGGGACAGTTCTTCTAAGCTATCGCGATCTTGATCTTGGTAAGTCTCTATCAAATATGCTGCTGTCTGCTTCATGGTAAGGGCATTGGCTTTTGGTAATTGTTGGCACCATCGAAAAATCGATAAGGAGTACTACCCATGAGACGCTCAAACCACAAGGCATTTTTTTCCACCTTATATTTCCAGGTTTTTTGGCTATCGCTAAATGATTTATTTTTGAGGAACCGCTGCACCTTGAGTACGATGGCTAGCTGCAGCTTTATCTCCCGCACTGCTATCCTTTGAGCAGTTACAATATTTTTAAGTTTCTGATTACGATCGATATTTCTTTTAACGATACGATAGGCTTCGGCCACCATACTGCCGTTGGGAATAAAGGATGAATAACGGTCCGAATCGGAATCAATATGGTGATTTATGATCATCTCAGAAAGGTATATATTTTTGAGTTGATCCCAGTTTTTAGAGTGGGGCAATTGGGGATCGATATGTTCGCGAAAAAACAAAGCTTCTGTAGCCAAACTCCATATTATAAAATCACGGTGCGTGTATATCGCCTTGTCAACATCAAGAAGATTTCTATTAACTAAATTTGCCATCGCCTCTGTGCTTTGCACTGCTAGGCTTAAAAAAAATAGTATAACAAAACTCCTAAGCAAGAAAAGCCTCCATCGCGTATGAGAACTATCAAGGGAAAACCCCAATTTTATATATCCTACCTAAAATTTTTAGCTAAAATATCCAAAAGAAACCGCCATCTTGAACTTTTTATGGCCTCAAAAGCAAAATTTTCACTATAGATTGCAAACTTCTCTCTACTAATCCTTGACATTAAAGTGGATGCTTGTAAACCTTTACCAGCGTACCCTTAATAACAAATAATTTGTTGATTCATTGGAGGTTCCTATGAACAAGGCCGAGTTGGTCGAAGCTATGGCAAAGATCACTAGTGCAACAAAAGCAGATACGGAAAAATCGCTCGATGCTTTTATCGAAGTAGTTACCAAAAACATTAAGAAAAAAGACGGCGTAAAGCTAGTCGGTTTTGGTACGTTTTCTGTATCTGACCGCAAAGCGCGCATGGGCCGTAATCCACAGACTGGAGAAGAAATTCAGATACCGGCGCGCAAAGTACCTGTTTTCAGACCAGGAAAAGAGCTGAAGGAAGCCGTAAAGTAGTTAGAGCTCCCCCAGCTTTCCCGGGGGTTTTGTTACTATCCTGGAGGCCAAGTAAGCCCTCGCCCACCAAGAACGTGAGCATGGATGTGATCCACAGTTTGCTGACCATCTTTTCCGTGGTTGTAGACGATTCTGTATCCGTCTTGCTCCAACCCTAACAGATCGGCAACCTGGGATACTCGCTTAAAGTATTCGCCGATATACTGCACATCTTCGTGGCGTAGGTCCGCAAAGCTCTTGATCGGTTTTTTAGGAATGACTAAGACATGGACTGGTGCTTGAGGGTTAATATCTTTAAATGCCAGAACAAACTCGTCTTCAAAAACAACCTCTACTGGAATTTCCCGTTTTAAAATTTTATCAAAAATGGTCTCTGCCATAGTTCACCCCGCGTAGGATTCATTGAACAAACGACGCTCTACTAATTCGATGAGAATATGAATAACCTTGATATGCAACTCCTGCACCCTATCAGCAAAGCGCCCACCAGGAGTGCAAATTTCAATATCCGCCCATTGACCCAAGGGGCTTCCCTGTTTCCCTGTTAGGGCTATAACCTTCACGTCCCCTTGTTTTGCAGCCTTAGCACCCTCGATTACATTCTTGCTCGTGCCACTGGTACTAATAGCTAACAAAACATCACCAGCTCGGCCATGGGCTTCCATGAATCTTGAAAAGATTTTATCAAAACCAAAATCGTTACCAACACAACTGATATGGGCTCCATCAGCTATAGCTATGGCCCCCAAAGCTGCCCGATCCCTACGATAACGCCCAGAAAGCTCTTCTGCAAAGTGCATAGCATCACACATAGACCCGCCATTTCCACAGGAGTAAACATGCCCGCGACTTTGAAAACACTCTGCTAACAACTCTCCCGCAGCCGCAACACTTTTTAAAGTCTCTTCATTACAGAGCAAGTTATTGAGCGCTTCTTGCGCCTCAGATAGACTATTTTGTATATACTCTAACATTTTATTCCTTTTCTGAAATGTTCGCGTTACGCTAAATTAATTTATAGTGCATGACCAATCTATAGAACAGCTAGGAATTTTTTATGGCCAGATCACATGTAGCGATTATTGACCCCGGTTGCCGCGTGGCAGAGTTGGATTCGTTTAATCGTCTGCAAGACCTAACTACCTCAAAATTAACTTACCATCTACCTTGTATATTTGGCATGGATTCACTGTATCAGCTGGAGCATGAGATTCATGGCGTGATCATTTTTGGTAGTGGTGCATCGGTGCACGATAGCATAGACTGGCTAAAAAATTTAACCTCTTGGATTGAGTCCCAAATAGATCGCTATACCCCCATGTTAGGACTCTGCTTCGGCCACCAGCTGCTAGCCCATATGCTTGGCAGCAAAGTAGCATTTGTCAATTCTGATAAATCCAAGCTTTGCGGTCTTAGAAAAATATCGTTTCTCGATCGCAATGGCTTTTGGCAAAGTCAAAAAAGCGGGCTTTTTATTGTATCCCATCGGGAAACTGTAACTGAGTTAAGCCCCTCTTGTGAAGTCTTTGCCACCAGTGAGGAAATCGCAATCGATGGATTTAGGCATAAAAATCGACCTATTTGGGGTATGCAGTGTCACCCAGAGGCAGGGCTCGGCTTTATTGAAAATCAAAAACTAGATATTCCTATTCACCAATCCAGTTTTTATTCAGGCCAACAATTTTTACGTGGATTCTTCAAATTGATTGAGCAAAAAACAAAGGAAGAATAAAAAAAATTGGTTTAAAAAAATTTTTATGATCTAATTTCAGCTAGTTATACCTTAAATGGGAAGTTCTTGCTCAACTCCCTTTCTAACCTGTCGATTTGTTGCACATCACATGATGTGCTAACAAAAATTTATTATGACAGGAGGTCTGAATGGGTCTAAGAATTCGTACTAACGTTGCCTCGTTAAATGCCCAACGGCGATTAGCAACGAGTACAGAGAAACTTCAAGATAGTTCCAACAAATTAGCATCAGGAAAACGAATCAATAAATCTGCCGATGATGCAGCCGGACTAGCCATTGCTACCAATTTAACAGCTGATGTTCGCTCTCTCAATCAAGCCAAGAGAAATACTTCTGATGGCGTTTCTCTCGTGCAAACGGCAGAAGGAAGTCTTGTGGAAACGACTGCCATGCTTACCCGTTTACGCGAACTAGCTGTCCAAGGGGCTAGTGACACTGTTGGGAACACAGAGCGAGAGTTCCTCGATAAAGAATTCGTGGCACTGAAGGACGAGATCGATCGCATAGCCAGTGCCACGGAGTTTAACGGAACACGGCTTCTTATCGGTGAAGGTGATGTAGCTGAGGAAATTGCCAACCCAGAAGGTACCTTTCCCCTTGAGGTACAGGTTGGTAAAGACTATTACGAGGGAGCTGATGATATAGAAAACGCCAATCAGGTCAATATTATTAAGATCGATCTTAACAATCTTAATACCTTTACCTCTGGCGACGGTTCTCTAGAGATTGGCTCTTCTGAAGAAGGTACACGAGTCAACACGAAAGAAGCAGCACAAAGCAGCATCATGAAAATGGACGATGCTTTGGTGCAGGTTTCTGAATACCGTGCTTATTTAGGATCTGTTCAAAATCGTCTACAGTCCAGCCTTTCCAACTTGGGAGTGCAGACCGAAAATCTCACAGCTGCCAAAAGCCGTATTGAGGACACCGATTACGCTCAAGAAAGTGCTGAGTATACATCGAAGAGAATTCTCCAACAGGCTGGGTCTTCCGTACTCTCTCAAGCCAATCAGATGCCTCAGATCGCCCTTAATCTTGTAAATTCACTATAAACTACTTGAAAACCCTGCATAGGCAGGGTTTTCTTCGCGATTTTCTTACTCAACCGCAGCCTACCAAGGTAGGTGAGGATTTCAGAAGGTTGACATCGCGGCAAGCGAAGAACTTTTCGGATTCTGGCTTTATAAACAATGAATCGAATCACACACTTTATTGAAGAAGCCAGAGACTACCTTTTGCAAACCAACAGTTGTGATAATGCAAGCCATGAGGTACCCGCGTTAGGTTATGCTATGTGATGTAAGAGTTATGAGATTTGTGCTTCAGTACTCTTATAAAAAGGCATGAGCTTTTGTATATACTTCTTGTGCGAATAGCTGATCACAGTTCTTAACAAACCTTATCTACCCTTTGCCAACTCTCACTAAATTCGATCATAAATTTTGTACCTTGACCAGGATGACTTTCAATATATATGTGACCACCTATTTCATCGATAGCAGTTAGAACAGCTGCCACCCCTATATGGCGGCCTGAAAAGAGATCAGCTTCCTTATTTTTAGAGGTTTTTGTTTTAAAATAGGTAACGATATCAGTAAAACCTTCAGGTAATGAAATACCTCTGCCATCATCTTCGCAGCAAATTTTAATAGTACCAGTAGCCTCATCCTTACTAAATATGAGGGTAATGGCCCCATAATTATGCTTTCCACATGCCTTTCTATCTTCTTCAATACCATGAATAACTGCATTTCGTAGCAAGTGAATAAGCGACTGTATCATATAAACTGACTTCTCCGAATAAATACGGAGGTCATCTCCTACAATTTTCAATTTAACTTTCTTAGCTAGTTGATGTGCCAGATAAGACAAGTCTTCACGAATAGGTCCCAGGATACTGGTAATGGATTTTGACATCGAATTATCAATCCAAATATCCAAGTATTCTTTACCGACTCCATGAATGTGATTTTTTTCTTTCAATGCCTTCAGCTCCGAAGCTGTGATAGGGAAAACTTCGTCATTACCCTCCCACTTTGTTTTCAATATAGATACATGTTTATGAAGAAAGCTCTTAATCTGTTTTTCGACACGCTTAATGGAATCAGAATTTAAGGATTTTTTTTCTTCTAGCACATGCAATAGCTTGGCTACGTCTGTTAAACCAAAGATCATAGCATTACCCTTTAAGGTATGTATGACTTGTTTCACTTCATGACCATGTATTTTTTGGGAAGGATTTTTGAGCCAATCCAATGTTTCTTTAAAAGTCTTAATGAATGCTTTAAAAGCACTATGATTACTGATAATTCTTAGTAGCATTCCGTTTTCTCTCGATTCCTCTTCTTTGAAACGCAACTCTGTTTTATCGCTCACTGTAAACAGTATAGATGAAATTTTATTCCTTTGATCTCTAATAACCGCACCAGAAACTCCTAAATACTTGGCACCCACCAAAAGGGTTTTCGGGATCTGATTCAAGCTTGCTTGCTCCGGCATCAAGTCATCAAACACTTGTTCTACTGCCATCTGAAAGCATAACTTTTCCGATTTATCCAAATCAAGGTAATCTAAAATATTTTTTCCCGACCTTAAGTTCTTACCAAAGAGCATATGGCATGATTTTGTAAATCCTTCTTGGATAAGAAGTTGATGATCAATCAGCAAAAAACCACTTTTAACATTGTCAGTTATCATTCTAATGCGTTCCGTACGCTCTTGCACAATTTGCTCGATTTCTTCGATATGTCTTTTAAGTTCGGTATTCAAATTATCGATACGATCTTTGGACTTCATAGCCTGAAAATTATAACGGTCAACCAATGAGAAAGAAATGAGGAGGATTTTTGCGGTATTGCCAATAATTAAACCCCATTCTGTCAAGAAGTTTAAAGGCAAATAACCTTCCAACTTCAAGGCCATCAGGATGATAACAACAGTATCAAACGCCCATGGTATAATATATGCTTTTGCTGGATCGAACCCTTTTAACCATGATTTAAATCCGGCAAAAATTATGGCTACAGAAATCAGACTGCAATAGCCATTGATTACTTTTGCCATAATACTATAGTCGACAAATTTCACGGCAATCATCAGCATAAAACCAAATGCGATAACTCCCATATATGCCGAAAATAACCTAGGTACAATGTCCCGCATATTTAAAAACTGTGTTGCGAAAAGACATCCTAAATTTCCAGCTAGTGCTACAAATAGCAGAAAGCCTTCATTGGATAGCCACACTCCCATACGGTGAGGAAACCACTCCATAGAAGCACCCAAGAATCCCATTTGCACAACAACAAGACTAATGACATACATACTTAGATTAAAAAACAAACTTTTTTTCAGCTTCAACGACATAATCAGGTAATATATTGTCATGATGAGTTGAAAACCTATGGTGCCACCTATGAAGGTATACTCCCAGCGTGTTTGTAAAAGAAAGTTCTCAGGTTCCCACAAATAGAGCCCTAAATAAACCGATCCATGGGTATTTATCTTCAAGAAAAAAGTATTCTCTCCGGGTGCTAAGTCCAGTTTAAAGATGGGATAGCGATAGGCGACAGGGCGAGATTTAAAACTCAGCTTGTCGCCAACTGCTTGAACCTGATAACTTCCATCTGAGGCTACTGTATACAGTTCCAGTTTATCAAGCAGTGCATAGCGGTTCTCTAGATATAAGGTTTTACTCTGCTTTTCTTGATTGATAATTTCTATTTTAATCCAAAAAGTAGCATCGGTGATACCAAACTTTGGTGAGTCTCTTTCAGTCGGTGTAAACCTTAAATCATGATTTCCACTAATCAATTGTTCAATGAAAGCCGCATTATGCGGGTCTTCAGCAATATCAAGGTACTTACCGATTGGCATACTGTATTCAATGACCCCATCGATCACAATCGGTTTACTATAACTAGTGTTAGTAACTCCGTTTGATAAAAAAAATATTAAGAAAAAAAACCTAAACAAAGGTAAACCCACCCAAAGAAGTTTTCTGGCATATCGGCGAGATTTATGTCTGTTATAAGTTAGATCACACATTTACATCAGGGATATCTTTATCTATATAATTTTATTTGTTTTTTTTCGCAATTTAGAAAAAACATGATTCACTGCTTGCACGCATTGTAAACTTTTAAAGCAATACTTCGCTGAATGTTTCAGATTTGTGGATAGGCTTGCCTCTCGCAAAATCAAAACCTAATTCTTTAACCAAAACATTCTCATTTTCAGAATGAAGTCATATGAATTGTAGAAAGAAAGGTGTTTTCAACTGCATGGGATAAAAATCGGATTTTGAAACCTTGCTTCCGACGAGCGACAAACGAACATTGACCTTAATCTTCTAATAGCATAAAAGTAGCTTTCCGTATCCATGAAAATGACGCGGTTATTTAAGAAAATTTTCATGAAAGGATGAACAATGTCATTTGATAAGGTCATTGAAATCATTGGAGTACCATCAGATCTTGGGGCAAATATGAGAGGTGCCAATATGGGACCTGCCGCCCTTCGCATAGCAGGCCTGAAAAAGAAAATAGAAATTCAGGGCTATAAAGTACGCGACCTTGGTGATCTCCATGTTCCGATTCGCGACTCCCTAAGTGACAGTATCCACGATGAAAAGTTCCTTAGTCCCCTCGTTGATTTGTGCCAAGACTTAAGTCAAAAGTGCTACAATAGCCTTGCTGGAGGCAATTTTCCCTTAGTGGTTGGCGGAGACCACAGCTTAGCAATTGGTAGCATTTCTGGAATTTCCCAGTATTACCATAAAAAGAATCAAAAGATAGGGATCATCTGGGTAGACGCCCATGCAGATATAAATACCCCAGAAACCTCACCATCCGGTAATATTCACGGCATGCCATTAGCAACTATACTCGGGGAAGGGCACTCTAACCTCACTTCCATAGGTTATGATGAACCTAAGGTCAATCCCCACAATATAGCTCTCATTGGTATTCGAACCATCGACGATCACGAGCGTGATGTTTTAAAGCGTAGCGGGATCAACTATTTTACAATGAGAGACATAGATGAACAGGGTATGTTCAAAGTTATGAAAAAGGCTATCTCTGCAGTTGCGGATGGCACAAGCGGTATCCACCTGTCCTTTGACATTGATGGTATTGATCCCCGCCACGCACCTGGAGTTTCCACCCCAGTTAGTGGTGGTTTAACCTTTCGTGAAGCTCACCTAGCCCTGGAAATGATTCACGAAACCAAAAAAATGTGTTCGCTAGAGTTTGTTGAGCTTAACCCTTATACGGACGTAGGAGCCCAATCTGCCAACCTTACTGTGGATCTAATTCTTTCGGCACTTGGAAAATCCATTGTCTAATAACTAGGAAAGAGAATGTTTAAGGTTTTTAAAAATGACGGTCGTGCCCGCCTTGGTGAAATGCGACTAGCCCACGGCATCGTGAAAACTCCTATTTTTATGCCAGTAGGTACTGTTGGTTCTGTAAAGTCAATGACTCCCCAAGATCTGCAACAGCTGAATGCTGAGATTATATTAGGGAACACCTACCATCTATATTTAAGGCCTGGCTTAGACGTCATTAAAAAATTTCAAGGCCTGCATCAATTCATAAATTGGCAAAAACCAATTTTAACAGATAGCGGTGGATTTCAGATTTTTAGCCTAGGCAAACTGCGCAAACTCACCGAGGAAGGAGCCAGTTTCCAATCCCATATTGATGGGAGTAAGATCCACCTGACGCCGGAGCTTGCCGTTAACATCCAGGAGACTCTTGGCGCCGATATTCATATGGTTCTTGATGAGTGCACTCCATACCCTGCAACCCATAAAGAAGCTCAGCTATCTATGGAACGATCGATGCGCTGGGCGAAAAGGTGCCGTCAGGTGCGACAACGTCAAGAGCTTTGGCAGTTTGGAATTGTCCAGGGTAGTATGTATCAAGACTTGCGCAAGCAAAGCATTGAAGAACTCGCCAGCATGGGTTTTGAGGGATTTTCGATTGGAGGTCTGTCCGTAGGAGAGCCGAAACCCGCCATGCGGGAGATCACCGACTTCTGCTGTGAGCACCTGCCAGCGGAGAAACCACGGTATTTGATGGGAGTTGGTACTCCACTGGATATCATCGAATCGATCAATTGTGGGATCGATATGTTTGATTGCGTTATGCCTACGCGAAATGGCCGTAATGGAACCCTATTCACGTCTCTAGGAAAGGTCAATATTCGCAACCAAAAGCACCAATTTGATGAGAGTCCCCTTGATCCTGACTGTGCTTGCTACACCTGCCAAAACTTTTCTCGCGCTTACCTACGCCACTTATATATTGCAAAGGAGTTGACAGCCCTTCGCCTTCTGTCGCTTCATAACCTGACCTACTACCTAAAGCTCATAGCTGATATACGCACAGCAATTGCAAAGGGGACATTTCAGCAGCTGCGCCAGCAGCATCGCAACCTCTGGCAAAAATAATGGGGTAGAAATTTCCTTGCTGAGTTTCTATAACATCAGACAGAAATTCAAATAATCCTAGCGGGGAAAGCTAATATGAGAAACTTTCATCTGGTTCTATCCATATGCCTTCTGTTCGTAAGCGCTATCACTAGCGCTAATGCGGACACCATCAAAATAGCCGTTGCTGGTCCCCACACCGGGCCTTACGCAGCATTTGGCGAGCAAATGCTGCGCGGTGCTGAGAAGGCTGCTGCAAACTTGAATCAAAGCGGCGGCATTTTGGGCAAAAAAATCGAAGTATTAAAGGTCGATGATGAGTGCAAGCCATCCTCAGCTGTCAATGCTGCAAATGACATTGTGTCAAAATACAAGGCTGCTGCTGTTGTCGGGCACTTTTGCTCTTCTTCCACAATCCCCGCTTCAAAAACCTATATGGAACACAATGTCATCATGATTACCCCAGCCTCAACCAATCCTAAGGTTACTGACCGTCGCTTTCCCAATGTATTGCGCATGTGTGGTCGAGATGACCAGCAAGGGGAAGTTGCTGCTCAGTTTATAGCTCAAAAACTCAAGGCCAAAAAAGTCGCTGTTATCCACGATAAGACAACCTATGGATTAGGGCTAGTGGAGGCGATGAAAAGCACCCTGGAAACAAAGACACCCCAGGTTAAAGTCGCTATTTTTGAAGGCATTACTCGGGGGGATAAAGACTTCAATACCCTTGTGACTAAAATCAAATCGCAAAATGTGGATGTGGTGTATTTTGGAGGCCTGCATTCGGAAGCTGGTCCCCTTCTCAAACAAATGCGCCAACAAGGTTTGGGAGCCGCATTTGTATCGGGAGATGGCGTCGTTTCTAATGACTTTGTTACCGCAGCCGGAGGGGCTCAGTATGTTAAGGGTGTCTATGTTACCTTCGGACGTGACCCCCAAAAATATGAATCTACTAAAGCTATAGTCAGCAGCTTTGTTAAAGACGGCTATAAACCTGAAGGATATACCCTATATTCCTATGCCTCTGTACAAGCCTTAGCGCAAGCCATAAGTGCCACAAAATCCACCAAAGGCAAGACGCTCACAGACTGGCTCAAAAACCATGGTTCCGATACGGTCATGGGTAACAAGAAATGGAATAAGGTAGGAGATCTTCAAAAAAGTGACTATGTCATCTACCAGTGGGATGACAAAGGAAACTACAACGAAATATAAGCAAGGCCACATTCACCCTTGCCCGATAAATTCCTTATCGCTATTGTGAGCCCATCGAATCTTGCTGTTACGAAGGGATTGAGAGCTTGGATTATTATATCATTATTCAGCAACTCATAAACGGGTTAGTGCTTGGCGCTACTTATGGGTTGATTGCCATTGGCTACACCATGGTCTACGGTATTATCGGAATGATAAACTTCGCCCATGGTGAAATTTATATGATTTCCGCCTATTTGTCGGCCATTTTCCTAGCTGTCCTGGCTGCATTTGGCATCAGTTCGGCACCCTTAGCCATTGTCCTGGTATTGGTAGGTACTATGATATTTACGGGCTTATATGGGTACCTTATTGAGCAGGTCGCTTATAGGCCACTGAGAAACAGCACACGCTTGGCACCTCTCATCTCAGCCATTGGCATGTCTTTGCTGTTGCAGAATTACGTTATGGTTAGTCAAGGAGCCCGCAACCAAGCCATACCCACCCTTGTTGAGGGTATCATCAGCTTTGGCGAAGGTAGCTCTTCCTTTCAAATTACTTATATTCAATTGGGAATCATAGTTATTTCCCTGCTGTCGATGTCTGGCCTCACTTTAATCATCACTAAAACGAACCTAGGACGTGCCTGCCGAGCCACCCAGCAGGATATGCTCATGGCGCGCTTGTTGGGGATCAACACCAATAGGATCATATCCAGCGTATTTGTTATCGGATCTGTCATGGCTGCCATTGCTGGTTTATTAATTACCTTAAATTATGGCTCCTTTGACTTCTATATTGGGTTTAAAGCAGGTATTAAAGCATTTACCGCAGCCGTATTAGGAGGCATTGGATCACTCCCGGGAGCTATGCTGGGTGGGATTCTGCTCGGGCTCTCCGAAGGTTTATTTTCTGGATTTGTTAATACAGACTACAAGGATGTATTTGCATTTTCTCTTCTGGTAGGAATTTTAATCTTCCGCCCAAGTGGATTGTTAGGTCAACCAGAAGTAGAAAAGGTTTAGTCCCATGCTGTATCCCGTTATAAGGTCTTCATGCAGAGTTGCTTTTCTGGTGCTGCTGGTAACGATTCCTATTACCGGTATTGTCTTGGATGGTTATGGGTTTGATACCCATATTCTCCGCCCTCTTGTCATTAGCGCTATAGTTTTTCTTTTTAACCTCATCAAGGAACTGGTTCAGCCCTATATCTCGAAACCAAAAAATTTCGTTCCTGTCATTTCCCTCGCAAAAAGTCGCATTTTATATTCGCTTGTTGCCGCTGGTTTGATTATGGCGGTCCCCTTCATGGGGGGATCATTTTTAACCAATATAAACTTTGCCTTACTTTATGTACTCCTTGGTTTAGGACTAAACATTGTTGTAGGGCTAGCAGGACTGCTTGATTTAGGATTCGTCGCCTTTTATGCCGTTGGCGCTTATACCTATGCCTTAGGTCAGCAGTATTGGGGGATTAGTTTTTGGGCTGCTATTCCCATGGCTATGGCATTTGCTGGTTTTTGTGGAATGATACTCGCTTTTCCCGTTTTAAGAATGCATGGAGATTATCTGGCTATTGTAACCCTGGGATTTGGCGAGATCATCAACCTTATTCTTGTCAACTGGGTTGAGTTTACTAATGGACCTAATGGTGTTGATGCTTTACCACCGACATTTTTTGGCATTGAGTTTGGTAGCTGGTCGCGCCAAGGAGGACCTTTATTTCATGAACTTCTTGGCTTGGAGTATAATCCAACATTTGGAAAAATCTTTATTTACTGTTGTTTAGTAGCAATTGTGGCTCTTACTATTTTTATCTGTCATAGATTAAAAAACAGCCCCTCCGGACGAGCGTGGGAAGCTCTTAAGGAAGATGAAATTGCATGTCGCTCCCTTGGCATCAATCACGTAACAGTAAAACTGTCAGCCTTTGCTTTAGGAGCAACCATTGCGGGATTGGCAGGCGTTTTTTTTGCAGGTATTCAAGAACTCGTCAACCCAGACTCCTTCACTTTCTTTGAATCTGCTATTATTTTAGCTATTGTAGTTTTAGGGGGGATGGGGTCACTTCCTGGTGTTATCTTAGCCGCCCTTTGTCTTCGTCTTCTTCCCGAGTTTCTCAGAGATTTTCAAGAATATCGCGTATTAATTTTTGGTGCGCTTATGGTAATAACCATGATCTGGAGACCATCTGGTCTCATAAAATCAAAACGACCGCACTACGATCTAAGAAAGAGTGCTTCATGACGTGCATTTTAGAAGTAAATAATTTAGGCGTTCAATTTGGAGGCATCCGGGCCTTAGATAACGTAAATTTTACCATAGAAAAGGGATCTATTACTGCTATAATCGGACCAAATGGAGCTGGTAAAACGACGGTTTTCAATTGTCTCACAGGATTCTATCGATCTTCAAACGGAGCCATATTCTTTCACTCCGATGACAACAAATACGCCATTGATCAATTGCTCGGACAAAGACTCTTGGTAAGGGATTTGGTAAATCCCAAAGGCTTTATAAAAAAGCTCTTTTATAAAATGTTTGGTGGTTCGCACCTAGTAGCCAAACTGGGAGTGGCTCGTACTTTTCAAAATATCAGGCTGTTTAAGCAACTTACTGTGATCGAAAATCTGCTGATTGCTCAGCATAGTCACTTGAGACGAAATCTTTGGTCGACTACTTTGCGTACCAAAGAATTTAAGGAATCTGAAAACAATGCCCTTCAGATTGCCGAAAAGTGGTTGGCAGTGGTTGGTCTTACAGGACAAGAAAACCGGCTCGCTGGTGAGCTGCCTTATGGATTTCAGCGCCGCTTGGAAATCGCTCGTGCCATGTGTACCGGTGCGCAATTAATCTGCCTCGATGAACCGGCTGCTGGACTTAATCAAAACGAAACCCAAGAACTGGCAGCGTTAATAAGACGACTGCGGGATGAATATAAAGTTACGGTTGCAGTCATTGAACATGATATGTCCCTAGTTATGGACATTTCCGATCATATTATCGTACTGGACCACGGTGTTGTGATCGCTTCAGGTAAACCTGAACAAATAAAACAAGACCCCAACGTCCTAAAAGCCTACCTAGGAGAAGAATAACCATGACCGCTCCGTGCGTTTTAAAGGTGTCAAACCTCATGGCGGCCTATGGTCCCATCAATGCTCTAAATGATGTATCAGTTGATATATTTCAAGGAGAGATCGTAACTCTCATAGGTTCTAATGGTGCCGGCAAATCCACTTTGCTGATGAGCATATTTGGCAATCCCAAACCCCTCGCTGGTAAGATTTATGCTTTTGGTGAAGATATTACCCATATGGAGACTCATCATATCGCTAGCAAAGGCCTTGCTATTGTACCAGAAGGACGTCACATCTTCCCTAAGATGAGCGTGGAAGATAATTTAATGATGGGAGCTATTAAAAGCAAAACAAAGTCTCAGCAGCAAGACTTGCAGCAAATTTTTGAGTTTTTCCCTAGGTTAAAGGAACGCCTCCACCAGCGAGGCGGAACCCTGAGCGGAGGTGAGCAGCAAATGTTAGCTATCGGCCGTGCTCTGATGAGTCACCCTAAGCTTCTGTTGCTTGATGAACCCAGCTTAGGGCTCGCACCTTTAATTGTAAAAGATATTTTTAGAATCTTGAAGCAGATTGCAGCTACCGGCACCACCATATTCCTTGTGGAGCAAAATGCAGGACAGGCATTAAAAATTGCCCAAAGAGGTTATGTGCTGGTAAACGGGCAAATTGCCATGACGGACAGCGCAGCCAATCTACTTGCCGATAAAAGGCTGCAAGAGGCTTATCTAGGGGGCTCCTCGTGACATCACCCAAACTTGCCATCAACATGGAAGGGAATCGGGCAGGAGCCTAAACAAAGGCAGCTTCGCCACCCTGGGCGATAACAATTTTACCTTCCTCTTCAAGCTTTCTGGCGATTTGTACGATTTCAAATTGCATCGACTCCACATCGGAGAGCTTAACAGCTGACATGGCTTCCATATCTTCTTTAAGCATATTCCCTGCTCGTTCAGACATATTGCGAAAAACCAGCTCTGCAACAGCTTCAGAAGCGGTCTTCAAGGCAATCATCCATTGTTCTGGTTTTACAGCTTTGATAATTTCCTGTATACCGCGGTCATCTATCTTCGCTAGATCATCGAATACGAACATTAGTTGGCGAATTTGCTCTGCAAGGTCTGGGTCGCGTTCTTCGAGATTATCCAGAATTTGTTCTTCCGTAGCTTTATCGATAAGATTTAACATCTCAGCAATCGGCTCGACTCCTCCAATCTTCTGAGATGAAATGGAACCCATAGCCTGAATTTCGTTTCTTAAGACATCATCAATCTCATCGATGATTTCAGGAGCTACGGCATCAAGGTTTGATATTCTTAGAATAATCTCTGTATGTAAAGCTTCGGGTAACAGCTTGATGACCTCACCACATTTTCCAGGATCGAGATGAGCAAGAATGAGAGCTATGGTTTGTGGATGTTCATTGCGGATAAAATTCGTTAATGTCCGTGGATCAATGAGTTCTAGCGCATCAAGGTTTGCTGATGAACCTAAGGCGAGTTGTTCAATTAAGTCATCAGCCTCCCCCCCTTTAAAAGCGCTGCCAATGACTTTCATGGTAAAGTCATTGCCACCATAAAAGAATTTTTTATTCTGTTGGAGAATTTCGTAAAATTCCATCATCACTTCATCGATGATTTCCTGCTCTAGGCGACCTAAGCGGCTCATAGCACTACCGATCCGCTTAATTTCAAATTCAGTCATGTTTTTGAAGATTTCGGCAGAAATTTCTTCCCCGAAAGAAAGCAAAAGAATGGCAGCTTTTTGGGCACCCGTATATTTGTTAGTAGACACCGTTTCCTCGTTTTTTCATAGACTATCATTAGATATGACGTAGGGCTAAGGCATAGCCAAATCCCTACTGATGTCCCGTGGGAGTCTTTTATCATCTTTTGATAGTATACGCTAAAATAGCGCTAATTCCCATGTACCCCGTGTCAAAAACAAAGTTGATCCTTTGGGAATTCATCAGGTATAAATACTTTTCGTTGGTATCTTTAGAGCCTAGTTCCATAGGCAAAGTTTTCTGTTTTCAATGGCTCTTAGTAAGTCATTACGGCTAGAAGAATGAAAGCGGCTCTATCCCATCGATTTCTAGTGAAGCTTGCTTATTTCATTACTGTCCTCAAGGGACTGTTTTCCTAGGAGAAAGTACTTGGTAACTGCAGCGATCCTGACAATTGGAGATGAAGTCAGTTCTGGCCAGATTGTAAACCGTAATGCCGCCTGGCTTGCTAATGAACTAGAAAATTGCAAAATCAAAGTCTCCACGCATTTGACAGTGCGAGACATTGAAGGTCAAATTGTTGACGCCCTTAATTATATAGAGACACGGGTCGACTTAGTCTTCACGACCGGTGGTCTAGGTCCCACGCGAGATGATCTCACGCGCAACGCCGTATGTAAGTGGCTAGAAGAGGAAACGAAATTTGATGAAGCATCATGGGATCGCATTTGCCAACGCTTCAAAGGATTTGGTGCTGCGATTACTGAAAACAATCGTCAGCAATGCTTCTTTCCCCAATCCTCGCAAATCATTGTGAATCAAGCCGGCTCGGCCAACGCTTTTTATTCACTGAAGAAAAGCTCCCAAACAAAGATTTGGTGCTTACCTGGCCCCCCCCTTGAAATCAAGCGCATCTGGCGTGATTATATTACAGAACAGATCGCTGCGGAAGTTCTGGTTCAGGATATTGAAAAATCAACACTGCTGCGTTGGCAATGTCTAGGAAAAAGCGAATCTGCTTTAGGAGAAATTGTAGAGCAAGCTATTGCGGGATCCACGTTAATATCTGGTTATCGGACTCACATCCCCTATGTCGAAATCAAGCTATGGACTCCCGACATCGATAAATTGAAAAATTCTCCCTATATTTCAAGGGTGGAAAACGCAATTTCTCCCTGGCTTATCAGTAGGGACGATGAAAATATCGTAGAGCTTTTACTTTTGGAGTTGGAGAAATACGAACTGGTAAAGGTTATGGACTTCTCCAGTCAAGGTTATCTTGGTCAGAAATTCGGTATTATAAGTCGCCAGAATCATAACTTGGAATTGTCCCACCTCACCGTAATCAGCGAATGGGATTTGAGCTATGAACAGGGCGTGGTTTTTAAAGCTCTCGAACTTGCCGAACCTGAAGCTTTGACACTAGCTATGGGCTCCCTTAATTCCCAAGGTGAATGGGAGGTAGGTTGGAGCTACGATGGTGATATTCATGTTGAAGTCCTGAGTCTACCTTACAAAACTGCTGGCAGCCGGGCGGGGGACAGATTTCTAAACTTTCAAGGGGAGAGATCCATCTTCTATTGGCTCAATGCTTTACGCTCAAGGGAGTTAGAGTTATCCTACAATTAATTGCCAAATGGAGCCGGTTTCTCCTGAGTCCTTTTGCTATCATATATGGAGTTATGCAACTATTCAGACGGCTTTGTTATAAGGTGGGATTCCGCACCCCCACAAGATTCCCTGGATATACAATATCTGTCGGCAATTTGGAGGCCGGGGGTACTGGAAAGTCGCCTGTAGTGATAGCTCTGGCACAAAAACTCAGAGAAGAAAACTTCAACCCAGTTATCGTTACTCGCGGTTATAAATCGGGGCTAAAGGCTCGTGAGACCTTAGTACTTTTAAATGGCAAGATAATACAAGGAGATCCCCCTGCAAAGTTCCTTGCAGATGAGGCCAAGATGCAATCAGCGGCACTGCCGACAACCCCCATTATTATTGGCACCAAAAGGAGCTTGGGAATAGAACGTTATCTAAAGAACTTTCCCGCTGCAAGTCACTGGATTTTGGATGACGGATTTCAGCATCTGCAAATTCACCGGGACTACGATTTAGTGCTACTGGACTATCAATCTCCCTTTAGTAATGGTTGGCCACTGCCATGTGGTCACCTGCGTGAATTCCCTATGACTTTATCCCGAGCCTCCGGGGTACTACTGACCCGGGCGCAATCTGAAGCCTTACCTACAGCCCTGAAGCCCTATGAAAACATGCCCATATTCTTTGCAAGCTTCAGAAGCGATCAGTTGACCCATCGCTGCGGCCCCCATGTCGCCTTAAAGGAAGCAAAAATCTGCCTAGTGGCAGGTATTGCCAAGCCCCAGCAACTGGTACAAGCCCTTGGAAATATGGGATTAATTCCCATTAAAACCTACTGGGTGGCAGACCACCAGCCCTTCTCACCTGAGCAGCTACTGCTTCAAGCAAAGGGCTGCCAGATACTGGTAACTACTGAAAAAGATTACCACCGAGATCCGCAAATTTTTGAGTTCTTAGGCATGGGGGTCTATGTGCTCTCCCTTAGGGCGAATATAGATACTTTCTATGATTCAAAAGAGTTTCATAAATTCAGGAACATCTAAAATAGAATATTTATCAAAAATTTATAATTCCTTAATGGGAATTCCTTTGCATTTCAGAACCAAGTCGCCTATAGGTAAGGCGAAATATACATAACTATACCTTAAAGTGAGGTACCGGTGAAAAAGATCTTAGTTGTAGAAGACGATCCCGATATCCGCGAACTTTTAAACTATAATCTTATGCGTGAGGGTTTTACGGTAACAGTTGCCGATAATGGTAAAGACGGTTTGTCTATTGCCATCCGTGAGAATCCTGACTTGATTGTCCTTGATCTGATGTTACCCCAGCTCAATGGTATCGAAGTTTGTAAGAAGCTTAGAGAAACTACCAACACACGGCAAACACCGGTTATCATGCTTACGGCAAAAGGTGAAGAAACCGATATTGTTTTTGGTCTCGGTATCGGGGCTGACGACTATATGGTAAAGCCTTTCTCCATTAAGGAGCTTATAGCCCGTATCTACACTAGGCTTCGTCAATACAGCACTGAAGGCACGAAAAGTGAACAAGACATTGTTCGCCACGGTGCCGTTGAAGTTGATAGAGCGCGCTTCCAAATTATGGTAGACGGTCAGCAAATCCCGATGACCCTGGCCGAATTTCGCCTATTTGACGCTCTTATTTCACGCCCTGGAATAGTGCTATCCCGCGATCGACTTCTGGATGCTGTCACTGGTGGCGAAAGCGTGCTCATCGATCGCAACATCGATGTTCATGTTCGCTCCATCAGAAAGAAGCTTGGGGAAGCCCGCGACCTCATTGAAACGGTACGTGGCCTAGGCTATAAGTTTAGGGAGATATAGCACCCTTGTTTCGTTCGCGTTTTTTTTGGAGAAACTTTCTCTCCTATATGGTGATTATAAGTCTTACCACGTTTATTGTTAGTTACCTGCTAACAGTGAAAACGGAGGAGCTAGTTGAAAATGACAGTCGTATTGAGCTACGACATAAAGTAGACCTAATCACTTCAACCCTACCCGTTGATACCCAATGGACCTTAACTGGTTTAGAAGAACGATTTCAATCCATCGCAGCAGCAGCAAATACGAGGATTACCATTATTGCTGGCGACGGCAAGGTTGTTTTTGAGTCGGAATTAAACCCCTCCCACTTGGCAAACCACACCGGCCGCCCCGAGCTGTTGCAGGCCTGGAAAGAAGGTTATGGCCAAGCCACCCGCACCAGTTCGACCCTTGGCCAAGCTATGATGTATATGGCGAAAAAGTTGGAGACGGATCAGGGAACGATGTTTTTAAGGTTGGCAATGCCCCAATCGCGCCTTAATTTGCGGCTGGATAACATCCGCTACGCCCTTGGTATCGGCGCGTTGGTTGGTATGATTCTTTCCTTATGCACAGCGCTTTTTCTCGCCCGCCGGGTCACAAAGCCTATTTCGGCCATCACCCTGGTTGCAGAGGCCATCAGTCGTGGTAACTACAATGCTCGGTTGCGAAAGCTGCCACGAAATGAGTTGGGTACCTTAGGAGGCGCTATCAACCGTCTCGCCGAGGCTGTCGAAGCCAATATCAATAAGCGTGAAAAAATGGAAAAAATCAAACGTGAATTTTCCAGCAACATCTCCCATGAGCTGAAAACCCCTCTTACCTCGATCAAAGGCTATGTCGAAACATTACTCGGAGGAGCTTTAGACGACAAAGATGTTGCCCTGCGGTTTCTTGAAATTATAAAATCCAACATCAATCGCATCATTTCGCTGGTGAACGATCTTATGAATTTAGCAACTATCGAGTCCAATGAAGGAATTATCAGCCTCAGCCCTGTAGATTGGCGTCCCATCATTCAAGAAGTCATACGTCGCCAAGAAATTAACTTCCAGAAAAAGTCCATTGCCCTTGAGCTACATATCCCTGAGCAAATTCCTCTGACGCGCGGGAGCCGTAAGGCCATGACCCATATTCTCGATAATCTGGTACAAAATGCTATAAACTATACTCCCCAAAAAGGAAAAATATCAATTTCTATGGAAAGCAACGAAGACCAAGTTATCCTTCATGTTAAAGATAACGGGGTTGGCATCTCGCAACAGGATCAGGCCCGGATATTTGAGCGATTTTACCGCGTCGATACTGCCAGGTCAAGGGAGGTTGAGGGAACCGGTTTAGGCCTAGCTATTGTAAAGCACCTTGTGATCCAGATCCAAGGGACCATACGTGTGAAGAGTGAGTTAAATAAAGGATCAATATTTACGGTAACTTTACCTCTATCTTAGGAGGTTCATTTTTGTTTTATAAAATCTTTACCTTCTCTTAACATTGTTTGCGGGAACTTGTGACAGTAAGTTGCAGGCAATTAATCTAACTAGGAGTTCATTCGATGAAAATATCAAACTTCGCGATGGCAGTTACGATCGGCTTAACTTGCGGCTATACAGCATATGGTTCGAGCAAGCTCAGAGGTAAAGTAAAGCTCGATGGCTCTAGCACGGTGTTCCCCGTTGCCGAAGCAGTTGCCGAAGAATTCCAAAAGGAATACCCTCGGGTTCGGGTTACAGTGGGTCTTTCGGGAACTGGCGGCGGTTTTAAAAAGTTCACTACCGGAGAAACAGACATCAGCAATGCCTCGCGACCTATCAAGGGGAAAGAGCAAAAAAAAGCCGATGAAAATAAAATAAACATGTTTAAGATACCTGTCGCCTATGATGGCATCTCGGTAGCCCTAAGCTCCAAAAATACCTTTGCCCACAAGATGACCCTAGCAGAGCTAAAAAAAGCTTGGGAGCCCGGAAGCAAGGTCAAAACTTGGAAGGACATCAAAGCTGAATGGCCTGCAAAACCCATCAAATTTTACGGCCCTGGAGCCGATTCGGGAACCTTTGACTTCTTTACAGAAGAGGTCATGGGGAAATCACGCGCATCCCGCAGCGATTACGTAGCTAGCGAAGATGATAACGTCCTCGTTCGCGGTATCAGTGCTGACAGATATTCCATGGGCTATTTTGGTTATGCTTACTATGTGGAGAACCAAAGTAAGCTCAACGTTGTATCGCTTTCAAAAGATGGGAAAAACTACATCAAACCCGCATTCGAAAGCATCAAAGATGGCAGCTACCCCCTGGCACGCCCCCTTCTAATCTATGTTAATTTGAAGTCTGCGCAGCGAGAAGAGGTTGCAAAATTCGTAGAGTTCTTTATTCAGAATGCAGCAGCTCTTTCCAAAGAGGTAGGATATATTCCACTTCCCAAAGAAAGCTATGAAAAATCCCTAGCTGATTTTCGTGCTGCTGTTAAAAGTAGCCACTCTCATTAAGGAATAAATTATGACCGACCAGAAATTATGGGTGAAAAATCGATGGTTCCAAAAATTTCGTGAAGGTTTGGTCACAAAAATCTTACTGTTCTGTGCTTTTGTTTCTGTGCTGACGACTATCGGTATCAATTTGATCCTGCTCCTGGAAAGCTTCCTTTTTTTCCAGGAGATCTCATTTTTTGAGTTTTTCTTTACAACCCGCTGGGCTCCTTTGTTCGAACCAAGGCATTTTGGGATTCTCCCCCTTATCACGGGCACTCTGCTGGTTGCCTTTGGAGCCCTAGTTGTGGCGCTTCCCCTAGGACTGGGTATTGCCATTTTTCTATCGGAATATGCCGGGCCAAAGCTGCGTGGAATCGTCAAGCCCATTCTTGAAATCCTCGCCGGTATCCCTTCCGTAGTCTATGGTTACTTCGCCTTAACGACCATAACCCCATTTTTACGTGACATCTCCGAATCTGTAGAGGTTTTTAATGCGGCTAGCGCTGCTATCGTTGTCGGTGTCATGGTCCTACCAACGGTGGCTTCCATTTGTGATGACTCCCTGAATGCCGTCCCCAAAGCCCTTCGCGAAGGTGCTTTTGCCTTAGGAGCTCGTAAATTCGAGGTTATAGTCCAAGTGGTGATACCCGCCGCTATCAGCGGCATTTTAGCATCATTTATCCTTGCTTTTAGCCGTGCTATAGGAGAGACTATGGCGGTCACTTTAGCTGCTGGCGCGACACCTCAAGTAACGCTGAATCCCTTTGATAGTATCCAAACCATGACAGCCTATATTGCTCAAGTTAGCCTTGGTGACATCCCCCATGGGTCCATTGAGTACCAGTCGATTTTTGCGGTCGGCCTTGTTCTTTTTATAATGACCCTAGCTATGAACCTTGTGTCTCAGTACATTGTTAAAACTTTCGCACGGAGATATGAATGAACCAACCGATTGACACCACTGTGGCTAATATCAGCGATGTCGACGCCTCTCCCCAAGATATAAACAACAGCCTGTTCAGACCCCGGCATAAGGCTCGTCGTGCTAAAGAGAGTGCTTTTTACGGTCTATCCATCCTTGCCACCGTGCTGGCACTGGGCTTATTGGTCACATTGATATGGCAGGTCTTTGCAGAAGGTTGGCAATGGCTTGATATTCAATTTTTAGATAGCTTCCCGTCCCGGTTTCCCCATAAGGCTGGTATCAAATCGGCTGTTTGGGGAAGCATTTGGCTAGGAACCCTTACACTGTTTTTTTCCGTCATATTCGGTGTAGGGGCTGCGGTATTCCTCGAAGAGCTTGCGAAAAAGAATAGGTTAAACACCTGGCTTGAGGTCAATATTGCAACCCTGGCAGGTGTACCTTCTATTATTTATGGCATGTTAGGAGTGACGCTTTTTGTCCGCTTCTTAAACTTAGACCGATCGGTCCTAGCGGGAGCTTTAACCCTTAGCTTGCTCATTATGCCCGTGATAATTATCGCTACAAGGGAAGCCCTTAAAAGCGTTCCCGACAGCATCCGGCTGGGAGCTGCCGCTTTGGGAGCCACTAAATGGCAATCCGTCAGAGATCATGTACTTCCGTCAGCGATTCCGGGAATCTTAACTGGTATTATCCTGGCTATGGCCCGCGCAGTAGGTGAGGCCGCTCCGCTTATTATGATAGGAGCTTTAACCTATGTCGCCTTTGTTCCTGAAAATTTACTCGATGCTTTCACAGCATTACCCATACAAATTTTTAACTGGACCTCAAGACCACAACCTGAGTTTCACGAACTAGCGGCCGCTGGAATAATAGTCCTGCTGTTTTTCCTCGTCGCTTGCAATTCCATTGCTATCTTTCTAAGACTTAAGTGGAAAGGCCATTCAAGATGACATCAACAGCTGTAATTGAAACCCAAAACCTTTGCTTATCTTACGGAGAAGCACAGGTTATTAACGATGTAAATGTTAGTTTTGCTGAAAAGTCTGTGACAGCCCTTATTGGCCCTTCTGGCTGCGGCAAAAGCACATTGCTCCGTACTTTCAATAGGATGAATGACTTTATTGACAGTTTTCATCATTCAGGCCAAGTCTTATTTCATGGCACTGATATTTACGATTCCCCTATCGATGTTACGGACTTTCGCCGTGAAGTTGGTATGGTATTTCAGAGGCCTAATCCATTTTCCAGCTCTATTTATAAAAACATCACCTGGGGACCCAAAATCAATGGTTACCAAGGTGATTATGACGAGTTAGTCGAAAAGTCTTTGCGCCAAGCTGCCCTTTGGGACGAGGTTAAGGATAAGCTTAACTCCAGTGGCCTGGCCTTATCCGGAGGACAACAACAGCGCCTGTGCATTGCCAGGGCTATCGCTATGAGCCCTAAGGTTATTCTTATGGACGAGCCTTGCTCAGCACTCGACCCCCAGTCAACTATGGCTATTGAGAAACTTATCACCGAGCTTCAAAAAGACTACACTATTATTATTGTCACCCATAATATGCAACAGGCTGCACGCATATCGGAAGATACCGCCTTTCTCTATAATGGCAACCTGGTTGAGTTTGGCAAAACCAGCAAGCTTTTTTCCAGTCCTTCAAATCAACTGACCCAGGATTACATAAGTGGCCGATTTGGCTAGGATATTCCTAGCTTACCCCCCCATCAGGCATTATTTTTTGCCATAGATAGTTTTTGCAAAGCAACTAACAAGAAGCTATACAGTACAAGCGCGCTGATATTTGCATAACATGGAGCAACTAATGGCTGATTGGCATACGTATCCTATGGGACCTACCTTACGCCGCTACCTAGATATTTCCCCCAATGACTATAAGGGTGACCTTGCCGCAAAGCCAAGTGACGAAATGGGGAGTCAATTTCAAAACTGGTTGCTCGCCTATCTTAAGGAGCACAGCCCCGCTTCGTCGCGTGAGACCATCGACCTTTTGGAGGAGCTCACCAGTATGGGGATGAGTCGTGCCGCCATCAGGTTATTCGAACTATACCCTTTCGACACGGCTAGAGATGACTTTCGTACCATGATATATATCGGCTCATCCTACATGATGGAAGCCATGCATGAGCAAGCCTTCGAATTTTTAAGCCGAGCGCAGGAATTGGAGCCAGGAGAGATTTCTCCTTACATCAACATTGCTATGATGCACTATTCTTTAGCAGAAGATGACGAAGCTATGATTTGGGCAAAAGCTGGTCTACAGGTTGAACCCAATCACCAAAAACTATGGGAAATCATCGCTTCAGTGTATCTCACTAAAGACAAATTAACAGCTGGGGCCGCTATTCAAAAAATTGCTACTGAGTTTAATTCCTACTCGGGATACTCTTTAGCCGCTGAATTACTCAATCAGAGCGATCACCTGCTTAAAGCCCAGTTGTTGGAAAAGCCTTTTGAATCGGGTGTACGAGACGATGAATACCTCATCGAGTACTCCGCTGCCCTAGGACTGGCTCAACAGTTTGAAAAAATACCTGGAATTCTTT
This sequence comes from Pseudobacteriovorax sp., assembly GCA_050293845.1. GTDB lineage: Bacteria > Bdellovibrionota_B > Oligoflexia > Oligoflexales > Oligoflexaceae > DT-89. The sequence goes on from JBNKNM010000005.1 coordinate 45,136, forward strand.
GGCAACTGGAGCAGATCGAAGGAAAAAAAGCCAGTTGGAAGCTTTTAGTCCACGTCGCTCAAGCTTTTTTCGCCCTGAACCAAGAAAAAGAAGCAAAAGAAATGATTGCGCGACTTGAAAAAAATCCCGAAACACCGCAAAGTATCGTCTCAGATCTAAAGCAAACTTTCGATCAGCATTTTGTAATTTAGCCAGGAGTGCATATGACAATCGAAGCTATTCATAGTGAGAATGCTCCAGCTGCGGTGGGGCCTTATTCGCAGGCTTGTGGTGTGGGTGACTTGTTATTCTGCTCTGGCCAAGTTCCCATTGATCCCGGAACTGGCGATATCGTGACTGGTGGCATAGAGACTCAGACCAAACAGGTTATGAAAAATCTGGAGCAAGTGCTTCTTGCCGCCGACCTAACATTTTCTCATGTAGTAAAGACTACAATTTATTTGCAAGATATGGCAAATTTCAGCAAAGTAAACCAGGTTTATGCAGAATTTTTTACAGCGCCTTACCCTGCTCGTGCAACCGTTGAAGTAGCAAAACTTCCACTTGGTGCCGATGTTGAAATTGAGCTGATCGCCAGCCGAAGCTAATGGGTTCGCTGGGATTCTTAAAAAAATGTAGGAGAGTTCAAAAAAAGAGCAGCTTATGGTATCCTTAACTCAGCCAAACTGAATAAGATTGGGAGAAACATGTACCGCAATAAAAAACTATTGCGCATGGCTTTAATCATGGCTCCGGTTCTCACATTATGTGCCGTTGGGGCTCGTCAAATAAAAGCAGCGTTTTATAACCCAGTTCTCACGACTTATGTAGAAATTAATGGTACAAATTACGGTCCCTTTGATGAAATAATCGGTATAGAGCAGTTTGCCTCCGATGGTTACCCTCTTGAAAATAATACCAGTTACGCCACAATAAGGTTAGAGAGGGAATTTGTAACAAGCCCATCCCTTTACCTTTGGGCAAAGAACCGCATGCAACGCAAGGTAGGGTTACAGGATATTCATCTTATCACTGAGGATGAGTCGGGTGTGGTCGTTCAACATCAAGTATTACAATTATGCCAACCCTTATCATGGTCAGTGGAAGCGACGAATCCTACATTAGGTGGTTTTAATGAAACAATTGATCTCGCAGTCCAAAAAGTTACTGACCTATAATGTACCTGCCTTACTATGCCTAGCTTTATTCTTATCTACTAACTCCTGTGAATTAGTAGATTCCAAGGAGTTAACCGAAGAGTTTAAACCGCATCAGGTGAACTTAATTCTGAAAAACAATGGGCAGCAGCTTATAATTGGTGCCAAATCCTGCCTCAAAGGACTTCAAGAGTTTGAGTTTTCCTTGCTTAGCCCCTACGGTTCCCATAAAGTGAAGCTTTCTACTCCAAGTAATACTAGTTTGACAGGGTCATCTGTACTGTCCCTGGATGAACAAAAGTTCCTGCTTACCGATTGGGAGTTGCTAAGCTCTGCAACAAAGAAGCTTATCTGCCAAGCTCCCAGTGTTAAAAGCCATACCCTCCCCCACAATCAAGAACTGTCAACGCACTTACTGAGTAAATTGCAAACCATTGTTCCCATGTGCCATTTCAGTTTTTATGAAAATTCCTTGCGTTGCTCAATGAAACAAACCGACTATAACGATCTGAATACAACAATTCAGTCATTCGAGAAGAAACTGTTTCGCTTAAAACCTAGACATCCTTATGTACTAGCTCGTCGTATTGCTATAACGCGAAAGTTGTTTCAGGCGGTTTCATCCCAATTTCCACTCGATATTGATGATATCTGCCGTATTGTCTCTTTATCGAGCAAGGAAGAGCTGCCTCTTCCATTACGGTCAAAGATATGGCTTACGAGTTGTCAGCAACAAAGCAATACTACAAAAGATCAGTTTCTTCATACCACGCTTACTGAAGCCATTGGCGAAGCAAGTTACTTGCTCTCTGCATTTCAAGACACAAGCACCGGAGTCTTGACAGTCAGAATTCCTCTCAGCCAAGTCAATTACCGTAATTTTTGGGTGCGTCTTACGCCACAAAAGATAGATAAGTTTAGTGCTGCGGATGATAAGTGCTTCTGGCATCCACTTTATCCTGCAGCAACGCTAGAAAAATATGTTTATGCGCAGATTTTTCAGGATAAACTGAAGAACTCTTGTGTGGAAATAGCAGAGCCTATAACTGCAGAAAACATCCACCAGATACTTCAAAGGTACATTGGTCAGAGCATCTCCAGCGAAACAGAATTTCCCATTAGCAACGGGCGGGGAAAGGTGCTCACCCTACCTCCAGGGAGCTATAAATACGAACTAAGGATTAATCGTGCTCCCTTTGCCGCCCCCTTGCAGTTGCCTCCTCCTCAGCAGCTAACAGAGGGTACTTTACGCTGGCGGTCTCCCCGAGCCTATCCTGTTATTTCAGATATTTAAGCCTGTTTGCACATTTTAGACAATTCGGATATAGAATAGGGGCAGTTTAATAACTTTATTTGTTGGGGCAACAATGAAATATATCGTCGTTAGTGGCTCGCATCGTCAAAACTCTCAAAGTTTAAAGGTTTCAAAATACATCCAGTCTCGGCTTTCGACGCTGCTATCCGTGAAATCTTCCCTCATAGACCTCGGGAACAACCCCCTTCCCCTCTGGGATGAGAGTATCTGGTCCGAAAACCGCCCCCTCTGGGATGAGAAGTGGTCGCCCTTAGCTAAGGACATTCAGAGTGCGGATGGCATTGTCGTCACTTGCCCTGAATGGGGTGGTATGGTTCCTAGTGGCCTTAAAAACTTTTTCCTCCTTTGTGGCAATAAAGAACTGGGACATAAACCAGGTTTAATAGTATCTGTATCCGGATCCCGTAATGGCGCCTACCCTATATCAGAATTGCGTATGAGTTCGTTTAAAAATAATCGAATCAATTACATACCGGACCATGTTATTGTTCGTGAAGTAGCTCAAGTCCTTAATGATGGAGCGCCAAAGGACGAAGATGAGAAGTACCTGAGAGAGCGCATGGATTATTCTTTGAAAGTATTTCATGAATACGGTAAAGCCATGAGAGCTGTAAGAAGCAGTGGAATTATAGATTTTGATGCTTTTCCCAACGGCATGTAACTCAGATCCGAAAATTTCACCGGACTCTTCGCTACTTCGGAAAAAAAGTGCCCTCATTAACGATGGTTAGCTCCGGTGCTTTTTCCTATGCCTCGATCGATCCAGGCGAAAATAGTACATCTGGCTCGCACCATGGGCAAGCCAGGAGTTAAAGAAAAATGCGGACTCAATTTTTAGATCACCGATGGCAAGTCATACATCCGTTCCACCTCAGTTCCTCTCGAGAATGAGCACCGTAGTATTTCTTTTTTGACTAGGGCCACTTAAAAAGTTATACGCATAGTTTGCTAAAATGTGCTTCTGTGCTCATTTTCTTGCATGTGCGCTTTGACATACAAAGGACATCATAAGTCGTAAATTTCTACACATTTAGGAACTGGTCATGCTTGACGTACTCAGTAGTGGATTCAAGGAAGCAAAATTAAAATTCAAAGGGCGTGCGACTCTTTCGGAAGAAAATGTAAAAGAGGCTGTGGCCGCCATCCGCAAAAGCTTGCTAGAAGCAGACGTAGAGTATTCAGTCACCAAGCAGTTTCTCAAAAGGGTACAAGAAAAGGCTTTAGGCCAAGAAGTAACTTTAAAAGCTGGTTCCGGCGAGAAAAAGATAAAAGTTTCACCAGCAGACCATTTTATTAGGGTCTGTCAGGAAGAACTAGAATCCTTAATGGGTCCAATTGACGTGGATTTAAAATTTGCGGTCAACCGTCCCACATCTATTATGATGGTCGGCTTACAAGGAACTGGTAAAACAACTAGCACCGGCAAGCTAGCCACTTGGCTTATCAATCAGCATAAGAAAAAGCCCATGCTGGTAGCAGCAGATATATACAGACCAGCTGCCGTCAAGCAACTCAAGGTACTAGCCGAACGCATCGGTATCCCCATGTTTCATATAGAAGGGGAAAACCCTGTCAAAATATGCCGGGAAGCTACAGCCAAAGCGTTTGAGTGGGGCTGTGACACCATCTTATTCGACACTGCAGGCCGGCTAACCATTGATGATGCCTTGATGCAAGAGCTCAGCGATATTAAAGATCATACAAACCCCGACAATATAATGCTGGTTTGTGATGCGATGATGGGTCAAGATGCCGTTACCACAGCAAAGGCGTTCAACGACCGTCTTGATGTCAGCGGTGTCATTATGACAAAACTCGATGGTGATGCCCGCGGGGGTGCTGCCCTCAGTATCAAGGAAGTCATTGGTAAGCCTATCAAGTTCCTAGGCATGGGGGAAGAACTTGATCGACTCGAAGAATTTCGCCCTGAAGGCCTTGCCAGTCGTATCTTAGGTATGGGTGATGTAGTCGGCCTCATGCAGGACTTTAGCAAAGTTGTAGAAGAGGATCAGGAAGAGCAGGCTATGCGCATGCTCCAGGGCCAGTTTAGTTATTTGGATTTTTATAAACAAATTGAAATGATACAAAAAATGGGTCCTCTAAAGGACCTCGTCGCTAAGCTTCCCATGCAAGATATGATTCCTGACGGAGCCCAAGTCGATGACAAGGAGCTAGTCAAATTAAAAGCAATGATTAATTCCATGACCAAAAATGAAAGGCTAGGCATTAATCCTCTTGACCAAAGCCGCATGAACCGCATTGCCAAAGGCTCAGGACGCAAACTGAAAGAGGTACAAGAGCTTCATCAAAAGTTTAATGGCATGAAAAAGATGATGGGAATGTTTGGCAAAAACATGGGGGGACTCATGGGCAAGATTCCTGGGATGGGGACCCTCGGAAAAATGAATAACCTACGCAAAATGGCCAAAGGCATGGAGGGGGGGATGCCCGATATGGGAGATCTCAGTGCTATGCTTGGTAGCGGTGATCCCCGTGGTGCATCCAAAAAACCGAATATCGACCGTGAAAAACAAAGAAAGATGCGTAAAGCTGCCAAAAAAGCGCGCAAGAAAAATCGCAGGAAGTAAGGCAAAAAAACATGGACATGACACAAACAAGCTCTGGGAATATTAACAGCAGAAAGAAAGTCTTAGTGGAAACCTGGGGCTGCCAAATGAATGTAGCCGACAGTGAAAACATGTTGAATATGCTGGCAAAGGAAAACTATCAGATCACCGACAGCGCTGAAGAGGCGGACTTAGTACTCCTCAATACCTGCCATATCCGCGAGAAAGCTAGCCACAAGGTTTTAAGCCGTTTAGGCCGGTTACGGGACATCTCACGAGATACGAATCCGAAGATGAAAGTAGTCGTGGCCGGTTGTGTCGCCCAAGCTGAAGGCAAACGACTGATGGAAAAGGCCAGTAATATCGATATACTGTTGGGTCCTGGAAAAATTAATGATCTGCCATCACTGTTGGCAGAAAATGCCCAAACGGGAAAAAAAGCTCTATCCATCGGATTCAGAGACAAAAAGAACAATGAAGTCAATAAGATCTACGATCAATCTACAGAAGCCAAACCAACAATTTCAGGCAAGTCAGAAGTCAGCCGTTTTATCAATATTGCCCAAGGCTGCAACAATTTTTGTACGTTTTGCGTTGTGCCATTCACCCGTGGACGAGAAATATCCCGCACCATCAATGAAATCGTTAGTGAAGCTGAAAACCTCGTTTCTGAGGGAGCTAAGGAAATTACCCTGTTAGGCCAAAACGTTAATAGTTACGGCTTGGACTTACTCGAAGATGGACGGCTGAAAAAAACCACCAGGGGACCCTTTGTGGAACTTCTGTATGCTGTTGCCGGCATTTCTGGTTTAGATCGCCTGCGTTTTACGACATCAAACCCCCATGACTTTACCCAGGATATAGCAGAAGCCTTTCGCTTACTCCCCCAATTAGGCCGCTATATCCACTTACCGGTACAGTCAGGTCATGACGAGGTCTTGGAAAGAATGAAGCGGAAAGTTACTGTTGATGAGTACTTACAGCGCATTCAATGGTTAAGATCGGTTGATTCAGAAATGGCCATTTCTACAGATTTAATCGTTGGTTTTCCCGGAGAAACGGAAGAGCAGTTTGCCGATACCCTAGACCTCATGGAAAAAGTACGCTATTCGTTCGTATACGCCTTTAAATATTCTCCCCGGAAAGGTACAGCAGCAGCACGCTTTCGTGATCAAGTTCCAGAAGAAGTAAAATCTAAGCGACTTGCTGCCCTCAATGAACTGCAGGATAAAATTACAATAGAACAAAACAGATCTGAAATAGGTCGGGAACGGGCGGTTCTTTGCCACTATGAGAGCAAAAAAGAACCCGGTGTTTTTTATGGTAGAACTGATCAATTTCGCTTAGTCAGAGTCAAAGCGAGCAGAAACCTAGTTGGCCAATTGTTTCCTGTTAGAATCGTTGATGGGAATAAAACAGCCCTTGTGGGTGAACTGGTATAAGTATAAGCCTGGCCATAAGTTTCTGCCACCAGGCACAAAACCCTAGATCCCGGCTAAACCTCCCATAGCTTCCTATCTATAGCTTTAAGGTGGCGATTCATGATGCTTAGATAAGCCACAAGGGATAAGAAAAAAACGATGCCAAAAACAAAGTAAAGAGTATAAATCACAGCGTACTACTCCTGAAAAAATGCATAAAACTCGATCCTGATATCTTCCCCATTTGGGAAATCTGTCTTCAATTTAATATCCCCGGCAACACTTCCAGAAAGTCCTTCGGGATTAGTAATGCCAATGTCAATCATACGATCCATTTGTGGCTCTTGGGGAGGGTTAAACTTTATATATTTAGGGACCTCTACTTTTAACCCGTTAATATACATATTGATATCAAACGATGTTATAGAATATTGCCGATCACTAGAGAGACGGATAGTTTTATGGGAGACTTGCTTCTTGCCCACAGAGCCAAAATCCAGATAATCCGGCTGAAAGGAGACATTGCCCCGAACCTTCGCTACCACAGGAACGGGAATTGTTTTAAGGGTCGCATGGTCGGTATCAATCGCTATCATATCCCTTAAAATTCCTGGCTTGCTGTTTTCCATACGGATGTCTACAAGCCAATGTTCGGACTCTTTTCTCACTTGAACGTTAAAATTGGGGTTCTCTTCAACCCTTACTATCTGAAATGGCTTGCCATCTGCTGACTTGAGCTGAACCCGTCGCACCGACTTTTCTCCCGCACGAATATTACCAAAATCTACCAGAGGAGGATTCACATCAATTGTAGGCTTTACCTTGGCTTTAAGCACCAAAGTTTTGACTTTCTTTCGGCGCTCGTTGGTCAGTATGGTAAAAGACTTAGAAACCCGACCTGAAAAGTCAGTGGTATCAAAGTAAACATCAATATACCCTTGCTCGCGAGGTCGGTAAACTTTTCCCTTGTCGAGTTTTACAACCGTACATCCGCAAGGTGTGTGTACGGCTTGGATGATGAGATCCCCTTTACCAATATTTTCAAAAATAAACCGATGTGTAAGGGCCTGACCACGGTGCACTTCTCCGAAATCTTTGACATACTGGTCAAATTTAACCAGACCTTCCTTTCTGGTTATCTGTGATACAATATCGTGGCTGTTTTTCGTTTCAACACCATATACATCTGTAATTATTATAAAAACCCAAATAAACATTGGTAGAAATTGCTTCAAGATCATCGATTTCCTCTCAGCTTTCCGCAGGTAGGTCAACTTTAGAGACCCTATATTATAGCCGATTGTTTTAAGGAGCCATAGGGAATCCCCCTTAGGGCAAAAGTTTCCTATATCATTTCATGCCATTTGTCGATGAAAGCACAAATGAAGGAGGCTAATCCATGCTGCTAGACTGGCTCAAATTCCTATATGAAGATGCTACAGCAAGCTATAATTCCATAGAAATGAATGACTTAGCATACCCCAGTTACATACTGCTTTGGCTCTTGCTGCTAATGTTCCCCCTGACCCGGGTTGATCGCAGCGACCCTATAGCTGGCCTTGTTTATGTTTTATTTTCCATAACAACTGGTGCCACTCTTATTTTTGGACTGCCAGGCGATTTCACATCTTTTAGCGATATTAATATACATTTTGCCATTCTACTGGGGATGGGTTGTATAGCAGCTTACCGTTGGTTTCATATCAACAACATTAAGAATGTATCACCTGAGAAGAAAAAATAAAAAGGACTTAAGTCATGTCCCAACGCAGTAATAATTTTGATACAAAGTTAATTATTAACAGATCCCGCCAGACACTACTGGGGATCATCATTATTGTGTCCATAATTTTTTTCGCACTATTCATCTTAGAAGGAGTTCACAACGAAAATGGCTGGTTCATGATCGGACTACCTCTCTGCCTTGTAGGTTTATTATTCGTCTTATTTCCCCCTACGGAGGAATGGGATTATTCTCCGTGGCAAAGTCGGCCACAACAAATTGAACAGAGTAGTGAAAAATAGGATACTAAATGAGTTTGCGACTAGTTTTTATCTTAGGAGTATTTTTTTTTCCTGGCTGTATGACACCATCACAAAATACCTTAAGTAAAAATTTTGAAGAAATTGAACTGATTGTTGGCAATCGCCCCCCAAGTATCAACATGTTTACAGATCCTGGGCCTATTGAAGTTAATATAAAAACTGATTTTGAAATACCCTTAACCACAAGCGAAAAGGTCATCACTGACCTTTATATCCCCTACCAGGAAGTCCAAGCTCCCTTACTGATCATTCAACACGGTAACCGTTCTTCCAAAGAGTTTCACAGTAAGCAGGCCTTTTTAGCTGCAAGCTGGGGGATTAACGTCATGACAGTAGAGCAACCGAATCGCGGGCAGTGGATAAAAAATGGTTATAATTTAGGGAATCTCACGCGACTCCTTTATAAATGGCCGACACTACTTGATAAGAGATTTGATAAAAATAGAATCATCTTAGCAGGTCATTCCTTTGGAGGTTCTGCCGTTGCAATCGCAGCAGGGCAAGGTACTCCTGTTAGAGGTGTCATCTTTTTAGATCCTGCTCTTGTTCATAAAAAAGTAGAGGGCTTTTTGAAGAATATGAGTGTTCCAGCCATTCTCCTGGGTGCTGACCGGGAGGTATTCAAGTCCCGCAAACGAGAGTTTTTTTTCAAAAGAAAACCAAAAAATATTATTGAATTATCTTTTACAAATGCTACCCACAACGATGCACAATACCCTAATATGTTTTCTTGGAGGCAGATTTTTGGAATTGATCCACGAACCGATGAGTATAGACAAAAGCAATTTGCAGCAGCTATAGTTGCAGCTACATTCAGCCTATGCACGGGGACAAGCAATCATTACTTTTTCGAGGCTATCCATGCCTGGAACTCCGCTGCTATTAAAAGCTATCGATATAAATGATTCAGTCTATCCCAGATATGAAAAATGGTACCTGATCGGGGTATCCGTTACTTGCTCTCGTCAAGACTTCTTTCTGAGTGCGTGGAGTTGATGATATCTATTACAATCATCGTATCAGTTGCCTTAAAGGTCTCCTGGGGACTATAACTTTCCACAATTTCCAACCTTGTGGTTTGGGGCGTTGTGTATAGTACATCCCCATCGATCTGAACAGCCTGTTTCCCTCGGTGCAAAGAGTCGCTTGTATAAACCGTTTCTGAATGATCGGCATGATGCATACGAACCGTCAAGTAAAGACCTGCTTTTCTACAATCCGTAATAAGCGGTATAGAACGCTTTTTTCCGCTGTGGAATTGTGCTGATGCTAAGTTGAATTCGATAGCCTGGTCGGGACTCCAAAGCCCCACCGCACAGGAAGGATCTTCACTTGTAACAACACCCTTTAAGTTCTGTAAAGGGGGTTCAGATACTAGAGCTAAAGGAATTACCGATATTACAAGCGCTGCTGCTCCTAGTAACATTACCTTGGGCCATATAGCTGATAGAGATTCCCCCCCCCTATTTCTTTTAACCACTAGCAGATGTACTTCTTCTTCGAGTTCGGCAGCAAACGCTTCCTCCCCTTTAAGTTGAAACTCCTGATCATATTCTTCTACTAAGTCCACCAATCTAGACAAGTAATTATCATCTATTTTTGCTTTTTTCACTTCCATGGCTTGAGCTAACTCCCCTCTCTCCTTGAATTTCCCTTCACTAAAGAGACAAGCTGCAGCCGCAAATATTGCAGGATATGAATTCTCAATAATTCTATTAACTTATCAGGTGAGCTCGATACCTTCTTCGTCGACAAGACGAACCATGGCTTTTGAGACTATTAGTCGGAAACGTCTAAGGTGGGATAAGACCGTATTTTGCTTAAGGTTAAGCTGTTCGGCTATTTCTTTAACCGACTTTTTTTGCAGATAAAACAATTTCGCAACGGTCGCTCGCGGTTCTCCCTTGTGGCTTTTAATAAGTTCGGTAAGCAACTGAATCGAGTGCTCAAAGTGAACAGTTGCCATAACATCATCGGCCACTAAAACAACTTCAGCTACGCCCTCATCATCGGAAATCGAATCGGTACCAGCTATTGAAATAGTCTTTTTTTGACGCCTAATTTCATTAAGGCATTTATTGCGGGCGATGGTAATCAACCACCCTCCAAAAGCTCTAACATCCCTTAGGGAGTCAAGATTCTGCCAAGCTTGAATAAAAACTTCCTGGATCAAGTCATCTGCGGCACCGTCATAAAACTTAAATTTCTGCACCGTCGCAGCTACACCACCATAGTACTTCCTGTAGATATCTTCAAAACTACCAATACCAAGATGTTCCTCTTTAAAGCTCATCGACTTCCTTTCACTCTACCTCAATCTGGGTGGTGTCGCGCCACTTAAATATCGTTTCTTCGCCCTCTGCTGACGATTCTTCCGTTAAGCTTGTTAACATGTCGCTACTACCCAATTCCCCTTGTGTCACGAATAAACTGATTTCAACATTAGACTCTACTGTAATCGCCCAAGGGTCCGAACCAAACATCACCAGCCCCGTGTCCATAGTGCCATTTAAGAATGTTTGTATTTCCCGTCCCGACACGCGAATATGTACGAAAGCGGCATCCGCACAGTTCATGCGTAAATTAACTGATTGTGGTGTGGCAAGCTGAAAGACCAAACCATTTCCCTTCAGGCTACCGCTGCTCCTACCAATAAATTCGTAGTCACAGTCTATGCCCTCACCAGAGTTGATTCCCTTAAATGATTCCTGTAGAGGGTCTATGGTCGCGATGTGCTTTGGCTTGTTAGCAACATACATAAAAAGGGCTATTGACGCAGCTGCCATAAATAAAAGACTCCACTGCGTTTTTTTTATAGACCTGGAAGGTAGCGCAACAACTACATCACTCTGCGGCTTAGCATGCGTTTCTAAACTTTTCTTAATTGCCTCCCAATTCCTTGTCTGGTCGCCATCCTGCTGTGCATGGTCTTCGCCTTTGGCAGGCGGTACTTCCCCCACAAGGCGAGAAATCTCTTGTGAGAGAGCTAGTTCTTCTTTCCATAGCTCTTCGTCCGTCATATTTGCGTCATCTAAGATCTTCTCCTCTTCAGAAACCAATGCCAATAGTTTCTTCTTATCCTCGGGAGAGAGATTTGTCGTTTTAGAACTCAAGCAAAATTACTCCCCATGTTATCATCACCAAAATGTTCCTAGAAATATACTACCTGAAGTACTAAGTATTATCGCATTACCTTCATCTGTAAAGTTTTGATGAGCACCTATCGTCAGTTCAGTACCAAATTTAATCAGATGGTATGGCATAATCATATCAATGCCAATAGTGGAGCTTAACCCAGGTACAAGTCTTTTTCCAGATTGCTCATAAAAAGATTCATTACTTACAAATCGGTCAATATATAAAAGAGAAATACCAGCAGCAAAGCGCCCTTGTGTTCTTATAAAGCGATCTTTGGTGGTTAGCTTCTGAATGCTGGTACTAGATCCCAATTGTACGTCCAAAATACCCATGGACCGTTCTTGCCCAACTTTGGTATCATTCACTTCAATGGTCTCGTTATTCTTAAATGCATAACTTGCGCGGATGAAAAGATCATAAATATCATACGCTTCTTCTAACCGATAATTAAGATCTAGCATATTAGTATCACTAGAGGCATAACCTGCGCGAATCTTATCGGAAAGAAAATAAAATGACCGGGCTCCCACTAAAAAAGAGTGGGGAAGACGAGGGACTAGGTAGTTAGCCACAGAATATTCGCGACCAGCCTCAAACTTGACAACACGGTCGGCAACGATTTTTTTTGTCTCTGGCTCCATGAGGGTCAAACGAACCTTTCCATCGGGCACAACAAGACCTTTTTCCAACGATCCCATATTCTTACCATCAACGCTCACCAATAAATTCGCATATTGACTCAACAACGAATATAAAGATGCACGTCCCGTTTTCCTTACTTTTCCTTTAATGATTATGGGATCAGCACCAAGTAATTCCATGATAGCAGAGGGACGCTGTCGGCCTTTGGTATAGCTATATGTCATTGAAGATGCATGAGTATGAGCTTCGGTAATTGATACAGCACCATCACCATTCTTGTCCTGATTGAAGCCATCAAGCAAAAAGTGAGTATAAACATCATTTTTTAACTGGTTATCTTCCAGAGCTGGCTCACGCCAACCACTAGCGGTCAAAATAATAGAGCCTTCCGAACGCTGCTGAATGGGCTGATCAAAGTACGGAGACTTAAAATTGGCTAAAGCGCGTTTCATTTGAGGTGTTAGGACACTCTTTCCAACCCCGGAGTGGCAAAAGGCGAGAATCAGTACCTTTTTTCTTGAGCGCAGCTTATTAAATCGCTCTAGAAACTGATCGTAATCGATAGCTGTTTCTCGGAGATTTTTAGGGTCAGTATCGCTAGTGATAATATATCGGCCTATTTTACCATCTTCTTTGTATGCGACTGTACCATGGGTAGAGATGTAAACGACAATAGTGTCATCCTTTAGCCGATTGCTTTCAGCAATTTTGGTCAGAGCATTTTCAATATCTCGCTTTTCAACAAGCGGCTTTTTCAGAGCTTCACTATTAATTAACAAGCCCCCATCAAAGCCGACCTGAGAGCTTGTGAATTTCGAGAATACATCACCAGCGTCCTTACCTGAAAAACTTAGATCACGCCAGAGCTCGTCATTAAAATTATTGACACCAATAGCGAGGACTAATTTTTTGGGACGTAAACTTTCTTCGATTAATTTCTTATCTGCTCCATGCAAGCTTTTACTACCAAGCAAAAAAAGGTAAATCAGTGTAAGCTTCCATCTATTCATTGCTATATCTCCTGCATCATATTCAAGGGTGTCTATCTAGCAGGGTTTGTAATATAGATCAAGTACTTACTTTTGACACTTGGAATATTTTTTTTGAATTGCTATTTGGGGAGTTCCCACGGGGACATCAAAACTACTGTAAGTCTGCATAAATTTTCGTATTTCAGTATACTGGGGTGAAACAACCCAATGCTCCAGATCCCAAAGTATCGGCAGAGGAACATTCATACTAGCCAAACTTGCTAATGCACCTGTATTGTCTTGGTAAATGCAGGTTGCAAATCTTGCAAGTATTTTGCCGATAAGTGTAAAACCATCTTCATGTCCATACTTACCTGATAAAGACACCAGACTAAACCATGCCTTGCGCTGCAAGGGACTAAGCGAGCGCATCCACTTTCCGACTCGCCCTTTAAGCTTCTGATCATTATTCTTGTGAATTTTAGGGATCAAACCCTCTAGTTCATCATGAAGCCATGCCAACTGCCAGCGCCAGGATATGATTCCTAACTTTTCAGCTAGCTTCATAAAAACGTTTGTCCAGGGAGTTTCTGGTAGAAACTCAGCAAAAGGGGGGCTTGCGAAAGTCAAAAATTCGGGATGGCTCGAGTATAATTTGCGCGTTCCCCCTAACCACTCATGACGCTGTAATGTTTCTATAACCCTGTGGGCAAACTGACTTTCTTTTCCGGGTTTCACCAATTTTACCTTGCTATTAATCATGCTTAACAGCTCGGGAATCCGCTCACCTATCATCAGTATAGCCTGTGCTAGGTTTTTATCATCTTGGCTCATGTCCCGATAGAGTAAAGGTATCAACTTCGCTGGTAATGCTCTAAGCAAACGGTCTTGTCGCCTTTCCCCCGATAAAAGCCAAACCTGTTGGATTTCCCGACTGAGCACTTGGCGATGAAATAAGATGCTAGCAACCCGCCAAGACAAGTCATAGATTTTTAAGTCGCGGCTGAGGGTCCACAACCGTTCCAAATCCATATTGGTGAAATGAGACATATGACTTTTTTTCAAAACTAGATGCATCTCGGTTAAAGGGTCAACGCGCTTTTGCGCTATGGATTGCAACCGGTCAATCGTTTGCAGTCGGGGATTGATGGCATGAGATATATAAGCTTCTATGTCCTGACTACTGATATCAAGGTGATGTCCCACAACTTTGATACGACGTAAAACTTCCTGTCGCTGCTCCTCATTAAATTTAGAGGTTCGGCTGATCCACAATACTAATTCCCCATGGATCTTTTCCCAAGCCACGGCATCTGGTACCGAGGAACTGCCATAGGATTGTTCCACCTGTTCTTTAGCCTCCCAAAGTAGGCCCTCGTCAGAGCACCCTTGTCCTACAAACCTATGAACAAGGGCAACGCCACACCAATAGCGTTTTTTGTAGGGGTCTCCTGTCTCTAACGATAATAGAGGCTCCCAAAGAGCCCTTTCAAAGACAGGAGCACGAAACTCTAATTGCCTTGCTGAGAAGACCTTAAAAAGATTTGGTAAGAGATGATCTAGATCTGCATATTGCGCTAACAATCGACTCAATTGATTCCAGGACTCGGCACTTTCAGGAAACCATTTAAGCGGTTTTAACAGCAAGTTGTTGAGAGCTGTGCGTTCCCGATGACGCATTCCCTGCTGCATAGCTACCTTTTCCAAGAAGGCAGACATGAGTTTCAATCGGGTTCGCCAATTACTTTCCTTTACCAATTGGCGTCCAAACAAGCAGTAACCTTGACCGTCCAGTTGCACCTTGAATGTCAGTAAAATGTTCAGAGCTTCAGAAAATTCCTGATCTGGTTTTTTGATTTTTTCTAAGTAATAGATTGCATCCTGGTCTTTCCCCAAACGTTTTGCAAGCTTGCCAACTTCTAAAAAAAATAGACTGGGTCGTAATTTCAGCTGACTGCCGTATTCCTTCACCGCACTAAAAATATCATCTTGAAACTTACGAAAAAAATCCCAGGCTTTTATCTGATCAGCACAGCCATATAATGACCAAAATACAAATAGCTTTTCCACACGCAGTAACTGACCAAGATAAGTCTTCTGATGTAAATAATGATTGAGTACTCCCTCTTTCCCTGACCTCCACATTTTCAAAACAATATAAGGCCTAAGGTCGGCACCAACAGTAAAATAACCCGCACGATTTTTTGTTTTAAGCTGATTTAAAAGCTGAAATACTTCTGTTGTTGTTCCGTGTAGATAGGCTAACTCGATCATTTTTCCAGCTATTTCAGCTGACGGCCATTTATCAAAAATCTCCCAGGCATAGGGCTTCATATCTTGCCAGCTGCTTTCCATGGCGATGAGTCGCCGCAGAATGATTTCCGCCTCCACATCTTGAGATGTCATGACCCGGCCTGATACCATTTTCGATTTCTTAGTACCGAGCTCTGCAGCAGACCTGGATTTTGCCTTGGAAGCTCCTTCCCTGATAACTTGGGGCGATGTTGACTGTTCTTTGCATAAGTCTGGGGGTGAGACTTTTTGCACTGGAGGTGCAGTATTGGCAATGTTTTTGGGAAATAAGCCCTCGGACGAGGGCATTTTTGTGGTTAATGTTTCACTGGTACTTTTATGCACCGAACTAACACCAAGCTGTTTTGCTAGACGCTCCAATCGAACACGGCGCAAAGATTGCTCTAATGAATCTGTGGGTTTCTGCTGGTCCATGATCACTCTCCTAGCAAGTTATACTATTTTAGCATGGTGAAATGGACCGAACCAGTCTGCAAGAAACCTGTCTTTTGCAACGTAGCAATTTATCAAGAATTGTTTAAGTATAATAATAATATTGACGCATATTATCGTTGTGTTGTAAAACCCACGCTTGCACGGTACTTGCATCAATGTGTATCCACCATGCTCGCGAGGTATTCATGACCAGTATTATGGTCTTAGAATTTGAGGGTAGTTTTGACCACCATCGATCCACGGTGCAGAATATCATATCGCATATCACTACTGTTAAAAGTTCTTTGGAGCTAGTTGACCGCTGCCAAGAAGACAATTACCTAGCGGCTATTATCGATTTTGATCACCCTTTATGCCAAATCGAAATCATTCGACAAATAAAAACTCTTTCTCCTCTAACGCGAATATTAGCTATGGGCACCTTACCTAAGGTGAGCGATGTCATTGCGGCGATAAAAATGGGAGCTTGCGATTTTCTCGTTAAACCATGCTCTCCTGCAGAATTAACAAACTTTATCGAATCATTGAGCTTACCTGATAGCAACAGTCTGCCGCTTCCTGTTCGCCTGCAAGATGGTAAAAAGATCATTGGCAATTCAGAAAAAATAATGCAGGTTTTTAAGCTCATCGACAGGTTATCAAATGTTGACACATCAGTATTAATCAGAGGGGAAAGCGGGACGGGAAAAGAACTTGTCGCTCAAGCGCTGCACTATAGCTCGGAAAGAAGAGAGGGACCATTTGTAGCGGTAAATTGCGGTGCTATTCCTGAAAACCTCGTTGAAAGTGAGCTATTTGGATTTGAGCGAGGGACTTTCACCGGGGCTGACAAAAAAAAGCTCGGTAAGTTTCAATTCGCTTCTAAAGGAACTATATTTCTCGATGAAATCGGGGACATTTCCCCGCAAATGCAGGTTAAATTGCTGCGTGCTCTTCAAGAGAAGAAAGTGACCCCTGTTGGTAGCAATACTGAAGTCGCTATCGATGTTCGTGTTGTCTCAGCAACAAATAAAAATCTAGAAAAAATGGTTAAAAATGGCAGTTTTCGTTCAGATTTGTATTATCGCCTCAACGTGATGCCTATCCACCTTCCCCCCCTGAGGGAGCGGGTCGAGGACATCGAAGAGCTATGCCTATTTATGATTGACAAGTTCAACAAACTCCACAATCGCAACATACTTAATATTAGCCCTGAAGCCCTCCTGCAACTTCAGCAATATTCTTGGCCGGGTAATGTACGCGAGTTGGAAAACGTTATTGAACACGCGTTTATTATTGAGAATTCCGATATTATTCATCCCATGGCTCTCCCTAGTTATATGCAAAGCAACGACCTCGCTATGAACGGCCATGGTTTGGACCCCCTGGATAACAATAAAGAGTCACTATTAACGTCAGTAAGAAGTTTATCCGAGAAAGAACTTAAATATCCTTTACTCAAAGAGGAATTTGAAAAAGAATTCATCAGGATGGCCTTAAAAACATACCGCGGCCGGATTAATATGACGGCTGAGCAGACACAAATGACTAAAGTGACTCTACTGAGGAAACTAGAAAAATATAATATTAACCCTCGCGACTTTCAGCACTAGATAGCCAATATCTCTAAAGTCAAACACAGATCCTTTTGTTAAGATATTAATTGAATTTTGGCATGGAGTAGGATTTGGCAGAGTCGGTTATTCTTGGAATTGACCCTGGTTCTCAGGTTACTGGGTTTTGTATTATATCCGGAAAGACAAGCAGTATGCATGGGATCCAGATTATCAGCGCTGGTGTTATAAGACCCAAAGGGAATTGTAGCCACTCGGATCGCTTAGGGCAGATTCATCAAAGTGTTTTTGAAATAGCGCAAAAACACCAGCCTCACGAGTGCGCCATTGAGAAAGGTTTTACGGGAGTTAATCACAAAACGGCTCTCCGCCTTGGCGAAACCAGAGGGGCTATTATCGCTGCTGTCAGAAGGATGGGTGCACCCATCGCTGAGCTATCACCAACTGAAGTGAAGAAACAGATTACGGGAAATGGTCATGCCACCAAAGAGGACGTCGCAAGAGCTCTTCTAGCCATTTTAGGTTTTGACCGTGGCACCATGCCATTCGATGTGAGCGATGCCGCGGCCATAGCTTACTGCCATGCTTTGAAGAAAACATTTCAAACTAAAATCAGTATCCAAAATTTGAATCCATCATACCATAAATGCTGAAAGGGACATCATGGGTTACAACTCTATTGGCAACTACCCGCAAACAAGAATGAGAAGGTTAAGGAAACATCAATTTTCCAGAGATTTGGTTCGCGAAAGCTCGCTCTCTCCTCACGACCTCATTTACCCTATATTTATATTAGAAGATGAGGATCGCGAAGAGCCCGTGGAATCGATGCCGGGAGTAACCCGAAAAGGCTTAAAACAACTTTTACAAACAGCCGAAAGAGCCCAGCGGCTAGGCATCCCCTCACTAGCCTTATTCCCGGTGATCAGTGCAGAAAAAAAGAGCGATCTGGCCGAAGAGTCGTTCAACCCTTCAGGTTTAGTCCCTACAAGGGTTCGAGAGCTTAAAGATCGTTTTCCAGAACTAGGAATTATTACTGATGTCGCTTTAGACCCTTACACCAGCCATGGGCAAGATGGACTTATTGATCAGCACGGCTATGTTCTCAACGATGAGACTATTGAGGTGTTATGTCATCAGGCCCTTTGCCATAGTATGGCCGGTGCTGATGTAGTGGCCCCCTCCGATATGATGGATGGAAGGATTGGTGAAGTCCGCAAGACTCTTGATGAGAATAGCAAACAGTTAACGCAAATTCTTGCCTATTCCGCAAAGTACGCCTCTTCTTACTATGGGCCATTTCGCGATGCGGTTGGTTCGGCTGCTAACTTGGGAACGGGAAATAAACATACCTATCAAATCGATCCAGGAAATTCAGATGAAGCTCTTAGGGAAGTTCAATTGGACTTAGAAGAAGGAGCTGACATGGTAATGGTAAAGCCTGGCATGCCATACCTTGATATCGTGAGAAGAGTCAAAGAGACATTTAGTGTGCCTATATTTGCCTATCAAGTTAGTGGAGAGTACGCCATGATTAAAGCAGCATCCCAAAATGGGTGGCTTCAGTATCGCCCCTGCGTAATGGAAGCGCTCCTATGCTTCAAAAGAGCGGGAGCTGACGGAGTTCTAACTTACTACGCTATGGAAGCAGCCACCTGGTTAAATGAATAAACGCAACACCAAATCGAGACACATCATGTCCCTTAATATTGACATTGCCGTACGTTATCTAAAGTCTAACCGTGAAAACAGGTATTTCTCTTGGATTACTATACTTTCTGTAATGGGCCTGGCCATTGGAGTCGCAGCCCTTATTGTTGTAATCTCCGTTATCGATGGCTTTGAAGTTGAGTTGCGTAAAAGGTTCCTCCATGCCAATGCCCATATTATGGCCTATAGATATCCTGGAGGTATGTCTGAGCCCGATCAGTGGGAAAAAACAATCTTGAAGGACTTTAAGAATGAAATTAAAGGGGCATCTCCTTTCATTCACTATGAGACGATGGCTCGCAACAAGTCTATTATGAGAGGGGTTTTAATTCGGGGAATCGCCCCTAGAGCGCGTGAAAAAGTACAGAGTTTATCGGGACTCATTGAGCCGACATCTGCCTTAACCTCCCTACAAAACGAAATTGACCAACAGCTCCCCCAAAATGGAATTCCCAGCATTATCATCGGTAGTGGCCTTAAAACGATTTTGAATGTTGAAGTGGGGCAAAGCATAGCCCTCATCGCTCCTAATAGTGGGCGCTTTTCTGAAGCCAAGATGTTTAAGGTCCTTGGAGTATATAGTTCAGGATTAAAACATTATGACAACCGTCTCGTGTTAATGAGCATTAAAGCAGCTCAAGACTTTTTCTCCATGGGTAAACTTGTCACAGGTTTGGAAATTGGACTTTTTGATGCGCAAGAAAGCGGTTTGGTAGCGAAGAGAATGGAGCAGTTGTATGGAAGTCTGTCGTTTCGTGAGTGGCAAACCTACAATCGCCCTCTTTTTGAAGCTATGGAACGGGAGCGCATAGTCATTTCCATCATAGTCGCTTTTGTTGTTATTGTGGCGGCTTTCAACATTTTAACAACGATATTTGTTTCAGTTAGTCAAAAACAAAGAGATATTTCAATACTCAAAAGCTTGGGAGCTACTAACCAACAGATTTTGAAGCTTTTTATCACCCAAGGACTTACCATTGGAGTTATTGGCAGCATTATTGGCGCTGTACTCGCTTTAGCTATTAGCTTGTTTCTAGAGAATTATCCTATTATCGAGCTACCCGATCCCTATTTTCTTAAGACCTTACCAGTATACTATAATCCGTTGACCTATATTGTTATTTGCTCCGCTGCTATGTTTATCTGTATCTTGGCCTCATTTTACCCTGCCAAAATAGCATCAAAAGTAACCCCTACAGAAGGTTTCAGAGGAACGGGACAAGCCATCTAGAATGGTAAATAGGCAAGTAAATATAAATATTTGTCCTACAAAAGGTGTATAGAGATAGATTTAAATATTGTATGTTATTAACTGTGGACGCTAAGATAGGCCCTGTCCTGCTTGAAAACAAAAATGTGGAGCGCAAAACGTTGGTTCTAGAAGAAGGGAATGATGCTAAAAAAAAGAAGATTCCATCAGGGTCCGTAAAGCTACAAAATGCTGGCGATTTAATTTTTGCCCGTTGCCCCGACCGCGAGTTAGCTCAGCTGTTTCGACGATATGAAGCAATTTTAGAATATTTTGCCAATCTCGATCGAGAAGAGCGCTTATTAAATTATAAATTTTTTTTGGGATTGATTCTAACTAGCCATGCAAAGAAAATTCAAAGTATCGATGAGAGAAAAGCTATCTTCGACATGAAAAATGAGCTCTTTTTCAACATCGCTAACAACCGTAATACGAGGCGCAAAGTTGCTTTTAAATATCTAGCCTCGAAGAACTTCCGCGTCATCGAGTTCTGTGAGAAGTGTATTAAGGAGAATACTGAGGCCAAGCGCCCCCGCCACAAGTGGAAGTTTTGTATCAAATGTAAAGTTGATAGAAAGTTTTATAATGTACTACAAATGGCCCATCACTTTGAAAATGGAACCATGTCTCTTTTTTTGAGTAACGACCTCATACATAAAATCCCCGGCCTGAAGATCACAACTAAATACAAGCTGGAAGGAGCCAAAGAGGAAGGTAAGTTTGATAAGTACCACTATAACGTAAGGAATCTGGATGTTTTTGACCTAGAGTCAGTAAAAAAAGTCCAGAGCAAAATTATTACGGTAAACTAAAGTAAAAAGCTAACAAGAGGGGCAAGCCCCTTTGTAAGCATTGGCTATGGTTACAGAACAAAACCTTCCTTTACTCTCCAAACAGCTTATGGAAAAAGCCGCTTTCCTTGCCGTGGATAGTGTCACCGCTAACCTCAGCAAACTTCAGTAGTAGGTCCTTTTGCTCTTTGTTCAGCTTCGTAGGTATTTTCACCCCTAACTCCACATAGAGGTCGCCACGGCCAACTCCTTTAAGCCTAGGAATTCCGCCACCAGGAACAGTTACTCGATGACCATGCTGCATGCCAGGAGGTACAGTGACATCCGTCTTCTCACCCTCTAGGGTAGGTATCCGTAAACTGCAGCCAAGAGCTGCTTGTGCCATACTGATATCCGCTTGAAAGATAAGATCGTAACCATCGCGTTCAAAGTATTGACTTTCTTTTACCTGTAAAAAGACAAAAAGGTCGCCACAAGGTCCTCCATTACTGCCACCTTGTCCTTCTCCACTGACCCGTAAGCGAACACCCTGATCAACTCCTGCAGGTATCTTGACACTAACCTTCTTTTTCTCAACAGATTTGCCACGACCACGGCATGATTTACAGGGATTGGAAATGACCTCCCCTTCGCCATGGCAGCTGGGGCATGCTGTAGCCACTGAGAAAAACCCCTGGGTACGGCGCACTTGGCCCGCCCCTCGGCAGGTCGTACAGGTTTTCTTGCCCCCCGGTTCAGCGCGGCTGCCATTGCAAGTTTTGCAAACAATTTCTCGATTAAATTCAATATCTTTTTCGACGCCAAAAGCTGCTTCTTCAAACTCCAAAACTAGATCATAGCGGAGATCAGCTCCTTTGCGCTGTCGATGGCCGCGACCACCGGGGCCTCCTGAAAAGCCGAAAAAATCTTCGAAAATTGAGCCGAAACTAGAAAAAATATCACTGACATCTGAAAAACCCTCAAAGCCCTGACCAGAAAGTCCTGCATGGCCGTAGGTATCGTAGACTTTGCGCTTTTCATCACTGGCAAGAACTTCATAAGCTTCGGAGCACTCTTTAAATTTATTTTCCGCTTCAGGGCTATCAGGGTTGCGATCGGGATGGTACTGCATGGCAAGTTTTCTGTAGGCTTTCTTGATATCCTGGGAGGAAGCTCCGCGGGAAACCCCAAGCACCTCATAGTAATCCCTTTTCTCCATAATCACAGACCTTTCTTCTCCATTATTCTAACTTTTAAAACTATATTCTTCAGTTGGATATTCTGAGGCCTTAACCTCGGTAACGTAGGTGTCCAATGCTTCCCGGGTAGCTCTTCCTAACTCAGCATACTTTTTAAGAAATTTGGGACAAAAATCCTCATTAAAGCCAAGCAGATCGTGCAATACGAGCACTTGACCGTCAGTACCTGCTCCGGCACCAATACCAATAGTTGGAATGGTGAGAGCCTGCGTAATATCCTGAGCCAGTTCTGCAGGCAAAAGCTCTAGGACGATGGAAAAACAGCCAGCACCTTCCAAAGCTTTTGCAGCCTCGACAATACTTGTAGCAGCATCGCCGCGGCCCTGGACTTTATACCCACCTAATGCGTGAATCTTTTGCGGCGTGAGCCCTAAATGTCCCATAACCGGTATACCCGTTTTCGTGATTGACTCTACCTGGGGTAAAATCTCCAGTCCCCCCTCAACTTTGACAGCATGGGCGCCTCCTTCTTGGACTAACCTAGCCGCATTGGCAATCGCCTGCTCCTGGGACACACGATACGACATAAAAGGCATGTCAGCAACTAACATTGGTCCTTTAAGACCACGGTTAACAGCAGCAACATGGTGCGTCATTACATCCATGCTCACCGGTATTGTATTTTCATATCCAAGAATGACATTTCCCATGGAGTCACCGACTAGGACAACATCCATCTCTGTTTGGCTGATCAAATTGGCAAATGCCGCATCATAACAGGTAACCATGGCAATTTTTTGCCCGTCTGCTTTCATTTTCTGAAGTGTCCCTATGGACACTTTCATGTCCTGCCCTTGTTTACTCAATGATCTAACCTCGTTATATATTGTCCCGTAATGGTACCAGATCGAAGTAGCTCTGCAACAGTTCCAGAAAATACAAGATCCCCGCCATCATCTGCGGCTTCAGGACCCAATTCTAAAACCCAATCAGCTGACTGAATGATGCCATGGTGGTGCTCTACTACAACTAGGGTATGCCCTGCAAGGAGCAACCTTTTAAACTGCTCAATCAGATACAAAACATCCTGATCGCTCAAACCCGTACTGGGTTCATCAAATATAAACAATCTCGGCTCTTTATCTTTATTCTCCAATAAAAAGCTAAGAATTTTCAGTCTTTGTCCCTCACCGCCCGAAAACGAGCTAGTGTGCTGGCCAAGAGTCATATAGTCCATACCCAATTCAGCGACAAGATCTAATACCTTTTTAATCGCCAAATTGTCATAGAAAAACTCCTGGGCCTCCGAGACCGTCATTTTTAGGATATCGAGAAGGTTTTTTTCCCGATATCTTATATTTAATACCGAACTTTGAAATCGCAACCCCTGACATTCAGGACATATGACTTCCATATTACCTAAAAAAGACAGGTCTTCCTCTATCAACCCTAAACCTTTACAGGTTTCACACCTGCCACCAGCAACATTGAAACTAAAATAACCAGGAGATAGGTTTTGTGACCGTGCTTCAATTGTCTGACTAAATAATTTGCGCACCTCAGTAAAAATGCCCAAGTAAGTAGCTATATTGGACCGGCTAGACCGTCCCAGGCCCTCCTGTCCTACGAGAATCACATCCTTAAACCTTTTTACCAGCGATCGAGGTTCTAATGTCCCTTGCGGCTCATTTTCTCCAACCCAAGCTTTACCAATAAACTGACATACTAAAGGATATAAGGTATGGCGAATCAAGCTGGTCTTGCCACTACCACTAACTCCACATACCACAGTCAGCGCCTGGGTTGGGATTTTAGCATCGATACCCTTAAGATTGTGAATACTAGCTTGTGATATTGCAAGACATTCTTGGCGTTTGCAGCCTATGGGTTGCCATTTTATAGGAGCCGTAGCACTTTCCCATGGCGGTCCAGCATAGGAAACCTGCCCTCCCCTAAAGCCAGCCCCGGGACCAATCACCAGATGATTATCCGCACCACGAATCAACCCCAGTTCATGCTCAACTATAACCACCGTATTGCCCTGATCCCGAAGTTCGCAGATGATATCTAATAAATTCTGACTATCGCGGGGATGGAGACCAGAACTTGGCTCATCAAGACAGAATAAGGTGTCTGTCAGATTGCTTCCCAAACTACGGGCTAAATTGATGCGCTGCACCTCTCCCCCAGACAATGTACGCGTGGGTCTTTCTAGATTCAGATAATGAAGCCCAATTTTATTCAAGTAATAGAGCCTAGCCAGGGATTCATCAATAGCTTCAATCACCCCCATCGCATGGATCGCCAGCCGACCTTTGGGAGTGAATTTTTTTAAGGATTCCACCCACGAGGTCAAATCTTTTAGGGGCATTTGACCGACGGCTGCCATGTCCAGCTGTTCCAGTTTACAGGCTAAGCTTTCGGGCCTTAAGCGTTTCCCTTCACAGCTGGGACAGGTGCGATAGCTGTGAAAACGCGCTGCATGAATGCGATAATGAGCTTTGTACTTTTTCCGATCAAGCCATGCAAAATAGCCCTCAATTCCTTTAAAGCGCCCTTTGCTGTCTCCCGAGTAAAGCCATTGCCACTCAGCTTTGCTATAATGGCTGAAACTTTTCTGCGGATCTAAGCCACGTTCTGCTGCGCTTTTTATAGCCAGGCTGTAGTAGGAGCGATGCTTACCAAAATTCCAAGCCGCTACTCCTTCATTATCCAAAGAACGAGAAAGGTCTGGCACTACTTTATCACGATCAAGTATCGGTACCCTGCCAAAACCTTGACATTGCTCACAAGCTCCTATGGGATTATTGAAGTTGAATAATTGCTGAGTAGGAGGTAGGTACAGCCTGCCACAATGATCGCAGTTCAGTTTGTTGGAGTAATTGATTTGCTGATTATCGACGCTGATCGTAAGGGTCCCATGTCCCAACTTTAGAGCTAAGTCACAAGCTTCAATCGTCCGCAAAAAATGATTTTGATCCGATTTTAAGCGGCTAACAATAATATATGAATCCTTGAGTTTACTAGCAGGTAAATCTTCAATGCTTTGCACTTCTTGATTAACAAAAGCACGAGTAAATCCCTGACTAAACAATTGCTGCTTCAATTCGGCAGCTTTTAGTTTGATAAGGTGAGGCAATCGCGCCATGATGAGGATGCCTTCACCAGGAAACTTCGTATGAATATTGTTGGCAATAGATTTAGCATCGTGCTGTATTACAACCTGCTCACAGCAATAAACCTCTGATAGATGAGAGAAAATAATTCTCATCAAATCCAATAACTCCGTCATAGTACCAACTGTAGATCTATTGGATTGCCCGGCACGACTCTGGCGAACCGCAATGGATGCCGGTAAATTTTCTACGAAATCCAATTCAGGCTTGGGCAGGGCCTTCATATATTGCCTGGCAAAACTAGAAAGGCTTTCCACGTAGCGCCTATATGATTCTCCGTATAGGGTATCAAACACTAGCGAACTTTTCCCCGATCCACTTTTTCCTGTAACTACAGTGTACTTGCCAATGGGAAAACTCACATCAATAGATTTCAGATTATTTGTTCTGACTCCTTTTAAAGTAAGATATTCCGCATTTGCCATTCTAGATGCTCCTCTGTGATCAGAAAACCTATGATATAATGCTTAACATCCCATGCATACAAGATCCATTCTAAGAGCGCTCCTAGGAGCGAACGCCGGAGAGAAAAAATGCCATTTAAAAAGCCGGTTATAAAGGTAGTTTTACTAGTGATATTAGCTTTTTTGGGTGCAGTGATTTTTGCTGTCAGTCAGTATACTTACCATTTAGTATCCTCCCAAATCCCCCAAATGAAAGAGGAAAAAACCATGGTGCTAGCTGCCCCCCCCTTGTTCTACAGCGAAATTGGCAAAAGTCATCTGCATGAGCGAAGCGCTAAGTCTATAAAGCTACCCAGTTACACTGTAGAAATAGATTCCTTTGCAAGTGAGACCTTAGCCCAGAAGAAGGTTCGGGAGCTAAGCCAAAAGGGAATTGACTGTTTCTATACACCTTTCAACCAGCAAGGCATTGTCGTGTTCCGTGTAAGAAGTGGTATGTATGCAAATTTAGCACTGGCAAAAAAACAGAGGCAGTTTCTAGCAAAGGAATTGAAAATATCGGGACAGGTTACGAAGCTTTAACTTTTTATTGTTCAAAAGCTATATCGGAGGGTATAGGCATTTCACGATCCCATACAACACCTTGGTGATTGAATTTCCAAAACTGGGGATGATTCATATGGATCATAAGACCCTTCAGTGCCGGGTTCACAAAATGGTTGAACTCAAGGCTGCCTTGATCTCTTTCACCCAATTTAAGCATTATAGTATCGTCGTTTTTACGTAGAAGCAAATTCCTCCCTTGCAGTTTCTCAATTTTCCACTTATTGGGTAACTCTTGGCCTACTTTAAGATAGTAGATTTGATTCTTATATTTTAACACCGATACGTGATTTTCTGAGCGACTAGAAGCGATCAAGCCGATCCATCGAAGTTCTGGGAGTTGTGCACAAAAAACCCTGCTTTGATATAAGAGGAGCAGAATCGCACTTAATTTTAGAATGAACTCTCTCAACATTAACCACCTTGAAAATCGTCCTCTCATTAAAGCTATAGTGAAGGTGACACTGAGATGCAAGGGCTATAGACTATGTTCATCTATTTTTTTGGTGCCGCTCCAAACTTCATCATATCCCGAATTTTCAAAATCAAATACCTCGCCCAAGCGCTCTCCATCCGGACTCAGCTCTTCAAGCATATCGATAATATCATCCTTGTCAAAATCCCAACCGCGGTATTTTAAATACTCTTCTTTTACCCCCTTAGACCCTACCACTTTGAGATAGAACGGGATGTAGTCTGGCAAAAGTTCAGGATTTTCTATTTTTTCTCCCCTGGTGAGCTGGTAAAATAATACTTGATCTGAGCTTTTAGAATCTAGATCCTTACTTTCAAGCTCTGGGCTGGAAGATTCCCTGGCCTCTCCCACTTTTTCGGTTGTAGTACAAGCTATCCCTAGGATAGATATTAGGGTTCCTATGGCAGTTATAATGGTAGAGTGGGAACTGAGATATTTGTACATAGTTGTTTTGTCTCTCCTAGTTTAATATGGCCTTAAGATATTCGGAAAAATATCAGGAAGTTTTAGCACAAGACCGAATCGACGCAGGAAGTCCAATAGTATGCAATCCACGAATCTGATAAGAAATTTCTGTATTATTGCTCACATAGATCATGGCAAATCGACCTTGGCCGACAGGCTCATCGAGATGACAGGCTCCCTCACCAATAGAGAAATGTCAGACCAAGTTCTCGATAATATGGATATCGAAAAAGAGCGGGGGATTACCATAAAGGCCCAGACTGCATCGATGCAGTACAAGGCCAAAGATGGCAATACCTACCTCCTTAACCTAATAGATACCCCCGGTCATGTTGACTTCAGCTATGAAGTCTCCAGAAGTCTCGCCGCTTGTGAAGGGGCTTTGCTAGTGGTCGATGCGGCGCAAGGTGTGGAAGCTCAAACTGTGGCTAATGTCTATCTGGCTATTGAAAGTGATCTCGAAATTATTCCCATAGTCAATAAAATCGATCTACCTGCAGCCGACCCTGATCGAGTCATGCTGCAGATAGAAGACGAATTGGGTATTGATTCTGCGGATGCAGTGGCCTGTAGCGCCAAAACAGGACAGGGTGTCGAAAGTATTTTAGAAGCTATAGTGCGCTTGATTCCACCACCAAAAGATCTCAACCAAAACCCTCTCAGAGCATTGATATTTGATAGCTGGTTTGATTCTTATCTTGGCGCTGTCTCCCTGATTCGGGTTATGGAAGGCCAAATCAGCAAAGGCGATCGGATGCAGATGATGTCCAGCGGCAAATCTTTCGAAGTGCTGCAAGTTTCCCAGCTCACCCCTAAACCTTTTCCTGTAAAAGAGCTTAGAACTGGAATGGTAGGAATAGTATCCGGTTCCATTAAATCAGTCTCAGAAACTAAGGTTGGTGATACCATCACCAATAAGAGCAATCCTGCCACCACTCCTCTTGCAGGCTTCCAAGAAGCCAAGCAGATGGTCTTCGGCGGAATATTCCCCATTGATTCGAGCGATTATCAGAATCTTAAAGACTCTTTCGAAAAGCTCCTGCTTAACGATTCCTCTCTGACAATCGAACCTGAGTCCTCACAAGCCTTAGGCCTTGGCTTCCGCGTGGGTTTCCTAGGCCTGCTACATATGGACATTATTCAGGAGCGTTTGGAGCGGGAGTATGGTTTAGAGCTTATATTTACCGCGCCTACTGTCGTCTACAAGGTTGCTTTAAAAGATGGCAGTACAGGAAATATTGAAAACCCTTCCAAACTCCCAGACCCCACTCTGATAGATTTTATTGAGGAGCCATATTGCCAAATCACTATTCACACGCCCGAAGAGTTTATTGGCAACATCTTGAAAATATTGCAGGAAAAACGAGGTATTCAGAAAGATATCGAATACACGTCAGGTAATCGGGTCAAGATTATTTATGAGCTGCCCATGAATGAAATGATCTTCGATTTCCACGATAAATTAAAAAGCTTATCCCGCGGCTACGCTTCCATGGATTACGAGCTTATGGATTACCGGCAAGGGGATCTTGTCAAAGTAGACATCCTTGTTAACGGCGATAAAGTTGATGCGCTGGCTCTCATCTGCCATCGCTCTCAAGCCCCCTATCGTGGTCGTAACCTATGTAAAAAACTGAAGGAAATTTTACCCCGACAGATGTTTCAGATCGCTATCCAGGCAGCTATTGGTGGGAAAATTATCGCCCGAGAAACCATCTCGGCCCTGCGCAAAGATGTAACAGCTAAGTGCTATGGGGGCGATGCCTCCCGCAAACGAAAGCTGCTCGAAAAACAAAAAGAGGGTAAAAAGCGGATGAAACAGATTGGTAATGTGGAAATACCACAAAAGGCATTTCTTGCTATTCTTAAAATCGACGAATAGCTTTTTTTACTGTGTTAATTCCGTGACGTCGCGATAGTTTCCTGACGACTCTTTTCTAGGTCGAGTTCACTAGCTTTCCCAAGGTTTCTTACAGCTAGAAAGCTAGGGTAGAAGTTTTTTGCGGCAAAGCCAAATATCCGAGTCCGGTGTCGCTTTCTGATTTTGATATATGAATTTGTATTGTAACGCTTCATCGCCCGGACAATGCCATTAATTCCATAATTATAAGCGGTAATCGCTAGAGGCCAAGATTTGGTCCGCCGATAATTTTCTTTCAGAATGCGAGCCGCTACCCTGGTTGCTTTCAAAGGGTCTACACGATCATCCCGGCGACGAGTGACTTTCATGAATGGCCTTGCCGTAGCCGGCATGAGCTGCCATAGCCCCCTTGCCCCGGCTTTTGATCTGGCTCGGTTATTAAAACCGCTCTCGAGGTGAGGCAAGTAAGCAATATCGAGGGGCAAACCCGCGTCCTTTAGGCTTTTGCGAATCATTCCCAGATACTTGACAGAACGTTTTAAGCTTTTTCTAAAATCCGTCGCTACCCCCCTTTGACAACGAATTCTTTGTGCAGCATGTCGATAGAAGCGTCCCCTATGACCTTTATCTTGTAGGACACCTTTGATTTTCTTTTCCAACCAAGTCTTAGGCTTGGACCCTTTTCTTAAGCGGCTCAGGGCAATTTTGATCTGCCGCTTCTGGGCTCTGATTTGCGAACGTGCCGCTCTACGGCTTTGGGGTAATTCTGTAACCCAGTAAATTACATCCAAATGTTTTGAATCATGATAAACACAGTGGTTGGCTTCATACTTAGAGAATATATCTTCCCAGAACTTTACATCTTTCGCCAGAGATTTTGGAGAATATAATCCATTAGTATCAAAGAAGATTCCTGCTACTGCAAGAGAAGAGTATGTAGACAGCAAGAACAAAAGGAATAATTTCATGGAGCAGCCTTATCTTTGTCAACATGGCATTACTTCTATTTTCCAACTGTTTAGGCTCGATTGCTACGACTAGGTAATATTTGCGCATTTAAATGACATAACTAACTATTACGGAATCATTTCCAGCAAAGCGAAGCCCCTATTTTTAGGAAGAAATATGGGATATATTTAACTTCCTCCTGAAAATTCCGATATAACAAACATAGGTATTCTGTAGGAGGGAAGACAATGGCTACTAAGAAAGTCTCTGCCCAACCCGTGTCGTCCTACTCTCAATTTGAGAAGTCTTTTGCGACGGCTAATAGGGTAGCAAAAATTAGAATTATGATAGCAAGCGGCACCATTGCCATTCTAGCAGCAGCAGTTTTGATCGGTGTGATTCTCTCCCTTGGCGAACTTAATGGTGACGTGCAAAAAGTATTTACCAACGAGGCGGCTATGGAGCAGCAAACGCTCTCAGAATAGGTGCTATCAGATGTCCCATAAACAAGAGGCAGATACTACATTCCTGCCCCCTAGGGCCTTCTATTACCCAGCTATTCCAACTTTCTTGTCCTTCTTTATATTTTGATATACATGTTGAATCGCATTGATTAAGTCCAGCTGTTTAAAAGGTTTCGGAACCCAAGCTTTTACACTCGCTTCCTTAAGTTTTTCGATACTGAAATTCTTCTTTGACGATAGCATGATAACCGGAATATGGCTTCCCCTGTTCTTAAGTTCCATAGCCAACTCTAGCCCATCCATTTCTGGCATTTCATAGTCTGACACGATAATATCAATGCCGGGAAATCTTTCCACGCGCTGTAATGCTTGAGCACCGTTAAGAGCTTCTATAACTGTAAAACCATATTTCATCAGATTATTTCTTATCACAAATCTCGTAGCCTTGGAGTCGTCAACAATGAGAACTTTACTGAATTCCTTTTCTAGATGGAGCTCCAAAATACCATCGACTATCGCAATCAGTTCTGATGCTGTAAATGGCTTTTCAACGAGTTCTGTATGGGGGTCTAGCTTAATACTTTCGTCAAGGGTCTCTTTAAAACCAGTCATTAATATGATGGGTACACGACTATCTAGACCTCGTATTTTTTTAATGAGGGTAAAGCCATCCATTTTAGGCATGATAAAATCTGTGATGATCAGATCGTATGATGTCTTGATAAACTTTTCATACCCCTCCCGTCCATCGGTCGCTTCATCTATCTCGACTTCAGCTTCCGCGTCTTGAATACACATCCGGCAAAACTCTGTAATATCTTCACTATCCTCTATAACCAGAATTTTCGGCATAAAACCTCCCAGATGTATGAAATAAGTGATGGTCCTGTTAGTTTAATTATACTAGTTCAAAAAGGATTTTCATGTATATGCGAGAAGATATGTGTTTGCTTGCTATGACAGAAGTCGTAGTCGTTCTGTAGACAAAGCTTTCTGGGTGATTCAGATCTCTGCTGTAGTAAGGTTCAGTGCAGTCTTCAGCCAAAAAGCAAAACCCCGACTTATTTCTAAGCCGGGGTTTTTATATTTTAAGGCTGCATCGTGCTACTCTCCCACTCTTAAAAGAGCAGTACCATTGCCGCAGAGGAGCTTAGCTTCCGAGTTCGGGAAGGGATCGGGCGTTTCCTCCTCGCCATAGACACAGCCAAACTAAGTTAGCTAGTTGGCTTAAGCAATTGAATAAGCTTGTAGATCAAATTATCGTTGAAGTCAACGCAATCCTTGGGTCTTTTAAGTAAGGAGAAGAG
Organism: Pseudobacteriovorax sp.; assembly: GCA_050293845.1. GTDB lineage: Bacteria > Bdellovibrionota_B > Oligoflexia > Oligoflexales > Oligoflexaceae > DT-89. The sequence goes on from JBNKNM010000005.1 coordinate 77,304, forward strand.
AGCGTTAAAATAAGCCTCACGGTCGATTAGTAATGGTCAGCTCCATGCATTACTGCACTTCCACCCCCATCCTATCAAAGTCCTAGTCTAGAACAGACCTTCAGAGGTAAACC
>JBNKNM010000006.1:0-28552 GCA_050293845.1 Pseudobacteriovorax sp.
CTTTACCTTTTCCTACGATTTGCACAAAGATTTAGTTCTATTGCACAAATATTCAGTTCAAGCATCCAGAGCTATCCATATTTCCGGTTAGCGCTCCAAAGAAATAGAGAATATCTAGCCGAAACTAATTTCAAAAAACAAAGCAACTCCTCTTCCGACAACCTAGATCAAGCCCCCTGCATAAATATCAAAGACCTAACATTTAGCTGGAGCAAACCAAAGCAAAATACCGTATTCTCCAACTTTAACCTTCACATACCCAAAGGCACTTCAATAGGGATTATGGGCAAAAGTGGCGCTGGAAAGTCCACCCTGCTCAATCTTGTCCTCGGTCGCATTTTACCAGATGGTGGATCTGTGCAGATCAACAATCTTACCGTTGATAAATTTATGGAAGTTTATTCTTCCTCCCTTGCCTATGTCGGACCGATACATTTTCTCTATGATGGGACAATCAGAGAGAACCTTTGCTATGGCATTGATAGTCTAGTTAGTGAAGAGGCTATTATTGACTCTCTGAAAAAAGCGGAAATATACGAACGAATATTGAATCTCCCTGATGGAATTGACTACCATTTTTCAAGTACAAACGATGTTTTTTCTAGCGGTGAAAAACAAAGACTTTCAATAGCAAGAGCATTAATTAGGAAGCCGAAAATCATGATACTTGATGAAGCATCTGCAAATTTAGATCAGGAAACGGAAAGCTCAATTTCAGATACCTTAGATGATGTTTTTAGTGAATGCACTACCATTGCAGTATCCCATAGTCAAAATTTCCTAAAATTTTGTGACAGAGTTATAAAAATTTGACTTTCTATCACCGGAGGAATCGTTGAAGAGGTTATCTATAGTTATCGCCGCAGAGCATCATGTTCGAAATTTCATGTCATCACATGTTTTTGAGCTTCAAGGATATGAAGTGAAATACTTTGTTCTAGATACGGTATATCATTCAACAAAAAGCTTCTTTGATAACTGCAAACATGTCGTTTTATTTTCTAGAAATGAAACACAAGTGCCAGCTCATAAAAAATTATTTACTGTAACCACTTATCGATTCCAAAGACTATCTAGTTCTTTCACCCTCAGGATAAAGCGAAAGTTCGAATATAAGCGTATTAACAAATGGAGTCTACATCATGCTCTCTACTGGTTCAAAGTTTATATTAAAAATTTACTGCCGCTTCAAATTCTAGGAAACCGAATTGTTTATCCTTACTATTTCAAACATATGGAGCCAAAGCTTACGGTATCAAAAGAACTTCATCAGTTAATTTCAGACTTTAAGCCTGAACTCATTATTATGGTATCATCTGCCCATGGAACTGTGGATAACGATATACCACGTATCGCTCGCGAACTTGGTGTTCCTTCTCTTTCACTTATTGACAATTGGGACAATCTTTCAAGCAAAAGCAAAATGTGGTTTCTTCCAGACTATGTAGGAGTATTAGGCCCTCAATCTAAGTCTCATGCATGCAAAGTCCAAGGATTTAAAGAAGACCAAGTCTTTACCCTTGGAACTCCTCGATTTGACACATACAGGTCTCACAGTGGAGTTAAGCCATATAAATTCCGCTATGCCGTTTTTTGCGGTTGTGCTGTCCAGTTCATGGAGACGGAAGCCCTTAAAATTCTCGATGAGGAAATTGAATCAAATCCTAATCTGTACCAAGGGCTGAAAATTATATATAGACCTCACCCATGGCGACATAAAAGAAAATTAGACGACGAGTTTGATTCAAAAAAATATAAAAATGTAATTCTAGATCTACAGATGAAGAAAGATAAGATAGAGGAGAACAAAGCTTTTCTCCCTGAATTAGATTACTATCCTAATCTTCTAAAAAACGCCGAATTTATCATTTCACCATTGTCAACAATGGTTCTCGAAGCCGCTATATGTGAAAAACTGATTCTGGCAATCGCCTATAAGGACAAATACCATATAACTTCACCACATAATCTACTAAAATATTGTAAACATTTATCTGACATAGATACTCTTGACTTACTTACAATTTGCCATGACAAGAAATTCTTTGCGGAAGACTTCCGTAAAGTATACAAGCAATCAACAGATAAAACCCATCAATCTTCTGAGAATATAAGCTACTTTGTTACATTTGATGAAAAAAATTATAAATCTCATTTAGAAAAAACTATAGACCATATTCTACAATGATATTGTTATGAAACTTATAATTACAACATTGGGGGAAAACATGGAAAAACAAATGAATTATGCTGACGGAATACAAGTCACTACCACAAATGACCTTGAGGTATATAGGTTTGATTCATTCTTCGATAAAGAACCTGAAACGATCTACTGGATAGACAACTATATCAAAAAAAATGATGTAGTCTTTGATGTAGGAGCGAACATTGGAGTCTACTCTCTTTATATAGCAAAAACAAAAGTTTCTGGAAAAATTATAGCTATAGAACCTTTTTTAGAAAACTTTGTTGCATTAACAAAAAACATTAGGCTAAATAATTTTCAGAACCTAATTCCTCTTTTTATAGCTCTATCAGATAGAGATTCACTAACATCTTTTCATGTCAAGGACGCTCGTGTTGGAGCTTCTGGAAGCCAGATAGACAACAACATAAATGAGAAAGGGGTTCATTATGGAGAATTATTTAGAGATTACATACTAACTTATAAGTTTGACAACCTTATCAAAACTTTTGACCTTCCATTTCCTAACCATATAAAAGTAGATGTAGATGGTAGAGAGAAAAGTATTCTATGTGGAATGAAGGAAACTTTAAAATCACCTCATTTAAAAACCTTACTGTTTGAGGTGAATTCACATGATGAAAAATCATATTTTATAAGTGAGCTTAATAAGTATAATTTTACCTCCGATAATGAAGTAAACAAATTGGAGAACCATTCTAGAATTCGGAGAAGTAAAAAATTAGGAAATGTAGCAGAAAACATAGTATTTACAAGGAAATAAATTTATCAAGGTATATGCTATAAGCTATGGACTACCATAACAATCAGCCTATCATGAAAAATATTTCCTATAATCGCCAAAGCGAGAATCGTCTATAGTAAAACTAGATGATTCCCCTTCTCGAAACTCACCACTCGAAAAATTCGCCAGTAAAGATTCCCCCTCAGCAATACCCATAAATCCATAAATAAGATTCGGCGGGATTGTTAATAGAGAATAACTTTCTTCACTAAGTTCACATTGGGTAACGCTCCGATAGGAAGGTGACGTTTCACGATGATCAATTAAAACAAACCTGACTTTACCATACGGAACTACAATCCTTTGTGAATACTCATGATGGATTTTCCATCCTTTTATTATATTTTTCTTAACCTTTGAGAAATATATCTCGCCAAAATCATCATTAAAATTCGGCGAACTTTTTTTAACCATATGCAAGACAGCCCCTTTTCCATCACGAAAGACCATCTTTTTAGTCAAAGTAACCCCTTCAATTTCAGTATTAGTCACTCGTTCACTGTCCATACAGCATGTCTCACTTTTGCTAACTCTACATACTCATTGATATCGTTATTTGTATAAGCTTCAGCTTGTTCCTGAGATTGATTGTAGAACATGGAATACCAATTGAATGTCATATTTGCGGATTCTTTAAAACTAAGAGTCGGCTTCCATCCTAGTAAACTGAGGGCTCGATCGCAGTTTAGGCGTAGCAGATTAGCCTCTTTATTTTTTAGAAGATCTTCACCTGAATTCCAGCTGCTGTCAGGCCAGGTTTTCTTTGCCTCATCGACTAACTCTTTGACTGACTGCACAGTGTCACTTGGAGGACCGAAGTTGAATGATTTACCGTTAATTTTCTCATTTTTTAATAGAAGCTGAGAACCGAGGTGTAAATAGCCACTGAGTGGCTCTAAAACATGCTGCCATGGCCTCGTTGAAGACGGAGACCGTATTTCAGCAGGATTGTTTTCTGACCACGATCTCACACAATCCGGCACAATCCGGTGCTGCGCCCAGTCACCACCACCGATCACATTTCCCGCTCTTGCTGTAGCGGCATAAATACTCTCTCTTGAAATAAAGCTACGAAAGAAAGAAGAAAATACTACTTCAGCGCAAGCTTTTGAGGCTGAGTAAGGGTCTTTGCCTCCAAGCTGGTCATTTTCGCGATAGCCAAATTCCCACTCTTTATTTTCATAACATTTATCACTTGTTATAATGACAGCAGCTTCTGTAGTGCCTGCTTTAGTAATAGCATCCAACACGTTGGCCGTTCCTAAAACGTTGGTCTCTATTGTTTCCAGTGGATTGGTAACGGACTTGCCGACTAATGATTGTGCCGCTAAATGGAAAACTATATCGGGTCTATGAGTTTTCAATGTTTTTTGAAAGGCTTTGTAATCACGGATATCACCTTCTATAGATTCTAGGTTTTCCCTCAGATTTATCAACTCAAAGTGAGAGGGCTTAGTTGGAATATCATAGGAATACCCCACCACTTTTGCACCTAAATTGACAAGCCATTGGCTTAACCAGCTACCCTTAAATCCGGTATGCCCAGTAACCAGTACTGTCTTTCCAGAAAACACATGATTAAACATCATCAATTTGCCTCCCACTCCATGGGACATCCTTGCTCTTCCATAGAGACTCTAAATAGTTTTTATCTCTTATGGTATCCATACACTGCCAAAAACCGGTATGCTGAAAGGCCATCAGTTGCCTCCCATCCGCAAGATTTTCAAGGGGTTTTTTTTCTAATATCGTATCATCACCTTTCGGGAAATAGCCCAAAGCTTCGGGTTCCATAACAAAGAAACCGCCATTAATCCAGCCCTGCTCAGCTTGCGGTTTTTCCTTAAACTTCATTACGGTTTCATTTTCCAATGTAACCTCCCCAAAACGAGCTGTAGGACGCACTGCAGAAACTGTAGCTAATTTTCCATGATCTCGATGGAATTTCACTAAATCATGAAGGTTAATATTCGACAAGCCATCCCCATAAGTTAACATAAAGGTTCCATGTTCTCTTAAATAGTCTTGCAGCCGGAGAACCCTTCCTCCAGTCATAGTTTCTAGACCGGTGTCAACTAGGGAAATTTTCCAATCAATTCGTGGTTTTTTTAGGAATTGCAAATCACCTGTGTTCATGTCGACTACGAAGTCGCTTTTTAAGGCGTAGTAATTCAAAAAATAGTTCTTGATAAACTCAGATTTGTAGCCTAAAGCAAGAATAAAGTCATTAAAGCCGTAGCTTGCATAATAGTTCATAATATGCCAGAGCATTGGCTTACCGCCAATTTCAACCATTGGCTTTGGGCGGAGGTGTGTTTCTTCACTGATGCGTGTCCCAAATCCACCACAAAGAATGACAACTTTCATTGCAAATTTCCCAGTTTCGTTGATTAGATAAATGTAATATATCCTTATTAAATGATCCTTGCGAATATTTTTTAGGAACTACGATGGAAAAAGGCAAGCTAACTTGCGTTATTAACGTAAGAAATGGAGCGAAATTTATACAAAAGACTATTCAATCTGTGCTAAAGCAATCCAAACCAACTAAAATCCTCGTAGTGGATAATCATAGCGCCGATAAAACAAGAGAGATATGTAGTCGCTACAGTGATGTCCAGGTTGAACTCACCCCGAAGCCCATGAAGCTCGGCGATGCACGGAATTTTTCACTTTCATATGTCATAACTGAATTCGTATCCTGGTTAGACTCCGACGATATATGGGAACCGAATTTTGCTGAATACGTTACCACACAACTCGAAAGAGACCCTAACCTAAGTGTATGTTGTACAAATTATAATATTATTGATGAGTTTGATGAAATCAAACAACAAAATGTCGTAGTCGACAACAAGAAGAGGGGAGACTGCCCCAAGTCAATTATCAAGGAACGGCGTGTTCGTAGCGCTTGGCCTGCCTATTGTTTTAGAACCAGATTTGTCTTAGCTGCTGGGGGCTTTAACCCAAAACTAAAATATGCTCCAGATCTAGATTTAATTCTTAGAGTCTCAAACTATAAAGCAGGCGTTTTTATCGATAAGGCTCTTGTGAATTACCGCTCCCACCAAAATCAGCTTACGCAGCAGTTTTCCAACACTCTTAAATACCAAGAAAGTGATAGTGTTCTCATACAATATATCTGTAAATACAGTATTCACAAATTATATCGCGTGCCATTAATCAGAACAAATACCTGGTATTTAATCGCAAGAAGTGACCTGAGAACCCATAAGACATGGAAGAATTACATACGAGTTTTGTTTGTCGCAATGTTACCCCCGAACAACATCAGGCTCCTGACCAAACTCCTCACTACGAAAATCTTGAATTAGCTTACTGACGCCAGACAACAAAGACGGATTTATGGCAAAGTGAAAGGCTTTTTGTATCTTTTCATTTGACCCATAGTTAACAGGCACCTCAAATGGACGCATAGAGATCTCGCCATAGCGAATCTCTTTATCATAATGCAGCTGAGACCTTATATTTTCTAATACTTCTCTTACAGGTATCGCTTGCCCCGAGCAAACATTATAAATGCCCGAAGTATCAAGAGATAGTTTTTGCAAAGTATGCTGATAAGCTGAAACCACCTCATTAATGGGTAAGAAGTCTCGCTTCTGAGTACAGTCAGTCAATTTGATAGGTTTATGGCTCATAATTCCGCGAACAAAAGATGGGATCAGCTTCTTGGGATGATCCAGAACTCCAAAGGGAATAAAGAGCCTTAACACAGCAGTTGGAATTTGATACTTTTTTGCCAAATTTAATGAGTGAATTGTCGAATTTAGCTTAGAAAGCCCATAGCCGGTTGCGGGAAAACTTAGGTGATTTTCATTAATGCCCTGAGGCTCACTGCCGTACTCCATTGATGAGCCCGTGACAATTACTTTCAATACATTTTGTTTTTTTGCGCTATTAAAGATTTGTCCTAAGGGGCCATGATTAACCTTGAGACTTTCAATAAAGTCGAAATCTTCGCTTGAATATCCTGAAGTATAGCCAGCATGATGTATGATAGCAGAAGGTTTTACTTTACTGATGACATCATTAATTTGCCCATTATTTAATAGATCTAATTGAATGAGGTCACACGACTTTGATGCATACTGCAATCGCAAGCTCTTCACCCCAGTATAGGAGCTTGGATTGTTTTGAACGGTGCCAAATACTGTATTCGTTTTTCCAATTGTATGTGCCAAATGGCACCCAACGAAGGACGATACCCCTGTGATTAGGACTCTATCTGTACCCACACTTACCAAAAGCTAACCTCCAGTAAAATGATCGACAGCCAAAGCTTTATTATCTTCTGAAACAATATACCAACTACCGTTAAAATTTGTAGTTTGTGATTCTAACTGAACAATGGCTGCTTCTTTAATATTCTCCCCTAACTTTTTAATTAATTCTTTAGAATCAATGACAGTAATTCCTGCAGGGTCAATCTTATAGCTAAATTTTATCTCCGCTCCAGTATCGCTGATTATTCTAATAGAAAGCTTACTAGACTCTTCATTACCGCCTCCAACAATGGAGTAGTAGATAAAAGATTTTGCGTCATTAAGCAGTGGTGCAAATTTTCTACACCTATAACTTTTATTTAAAGGTCTTGGGGAATTAAAGTAACCCAGACTGCTTGTGTGTGAATGTACCTGGTCACAGTTTTGGTTTTCTTCTGTGTTATAGAAAACTTGAGCATAAGCGGGAGGCGTATTCTCAAATGCCCCCGCATCAGTGTGAAAATCAACCTCCAAGTACCTACCTATCGACGCATCCAAAGACGGAAGTAATTTGTTAATATCAATTAGTGAAGTTCCTTCATAAGCACCAAGATCGACTCTTTGTTCAAGCTGATGCCTAAGATCAAATGACGTAATGGATATTTGACTTGGCGTAAACCCCAAGCTTTCCGGAGTTAGTAATAAGCGGCAACCAAATTTGGGGGGAAGAAACACATATGTTTTAAGTGGTCTAGCAAAGCTTCTATCTATTTTTTTCGCTTCACTCCACCTTGGCCCATCATGCCAAAGACTTCTTATAGCATGCGACTTATCTATTTGCGCAAAGAAACCTCCAGAGACTACTGGATTAGGGACGCTATAAAAGGAGCAATTATTTTTCTCAACCGTTTTTATGGGTTGAGAAAGGTTGAATGATAATGAGATAGTTTTCTCAGCAATAGAGCCAAATGCGCGACCACCTAGAAGAGCTACAGGGTCAGCCTGAGGCCGATTGGGAAGAGAGTGAACTCCAGCTGTGTATGAGCTACTTGTATCCTTGGTTAACACAAAGTAGCGTAACTCATTATCTGGAATAGATATCTTTGGATGAAAGGCCTGAATCAAAAGAGTCATGTTATTTGAGTCGCATTCTGGGTAAATTTCCTGCGAAAGAAATTTTCGGACGGCATGTGATTCCAAAACGATGTTTTTATATGTAATGACTTCAAAGCTATCCATGACTACAAATCTATAAAATATAGGATCCCTGATGCCATAATTAGCCTGAAAAAAGTTATACAGTAAATATTCAGTATTATTGTTGAGAGGTGCCCAAGACTCTACGAAAGGAACATCATCGTCGGGCACAATATCATTTATACTATGTCCTTTATAAAAGAACTCAAATACTGCTGGAACCCATTCATCTCTGCCCACCAACCGGCACGACTTATTATATTCAAGGCAAAACGCATTCAATTTGGATCTATCAAAACGATTAATTGGACGACCCATACGACTTTTAATAGCTCTCTTTACCTTGATAGGTAATCTACTACTAAGACTATCTAACATCACTTCTATGGCTCCTTAATTCTACAAGTCAAGACGCACCGGAATTCCTTGACTAAGCATATGCTGCTTACATGCATTAGGTGTTAATCCAGTAAAGTGAAAGATACTGGATGCTGCGACTGCAGAAGCACCTGATTTAATCATATTACTGCAATCTTCCGGAGAAGAAACACCACCAACGAAAATAATTGGAATCGTAGTTAAAGAAGAAACCTGTTTAATTAATTCTAGATCAGGTCCCTTCTGGGTACCATCTCGATCGACCGAATTAATAAGCAATTCCCCAGCTCCAGCATGAGTTACTCGTTTAATAAAGTCGTCTAATGTGAAATCAGTTTTACGCCCTGAGTGGGAGTGAATATCGATACGGCCCTGTGCAGAGAAAACATCAATAGATACAACAATACATTGCGAACCAAAAGTTCGAGAGGCCTGACTAATAAAATCGGGATTTTCCATCGCTGCGGAGTTAATACTCACCTTGTCAGCACCGGAAGATAAGCAGTTTTCGATATCCTTTATAGTGTTAATCCCTCCCCCAACTGTTAAGGGCATAAAGCAATCTTCTGATAACGTCTTTATGGTGGGAATATCTATTGATCTATTTTGCTTTGCAGCATCAATATCGAGAATAATCAATTCATCAACATTTCTAGTATTATAAGTTCTGACTACAGTTATAGGACTCCCTAAGTTCCTCCTTGTCTCAAACTGAATAGTTTTAAGCACGGAAAATCCATCAATCAAAACTATGGGAATTACTCTATGACGCAACATGGTCTGCTCGATATGCAACAAAGTTTTTTAGAATCTGAATGCCATAGGTTTGACTTTTTTCAGGATGAAACTGTGTCCCAAAAATGCCTTCCTTCTCAACGTATGCCAAAACATCCTTTCCATAGCTACAATGTGAAGACACTACGTCCTCATATAGCCTCATTTCGTAACTATGAACAAAATAAAAGCAAGTTTCATCGGGGATATTCTTTAGTAAGAAACCTCGTTCTGTTTTAATACTATTCCAGCCAATATGTGGAATTCTCAAGTCTGTTTCCATAGGCTCCACAGTAGCATTTATCAGACCCAAACCCTCAGAGCCCCCTCCTTCTAGCCCTTCGTGAGCTAAAAGCTGCATTCCCAAACAAATTCCTAGTATGGGCTTCTTATCATTTAGAACTTGCTGTCTAATTTCAGAACGGAGCCCTTTGCTACGAATTCTCGAAGCAGCCTCCGAAAAATTACCAACGCCAGGTAAAATGAATCGAGTATATTGTGAGAGATCTTGCCCTTTTCTACAAAACCCTGAGTCGACCCCAATCACCTGAAGCGCTCTTTGAACACTGGCAATGTTACATATTCCTAAGTCGATGATTCCAATATATTCAGTCATGCTGGAAAAAACTTTCGTATGGGACTTCCATCATTATTTTTGAGCAGTTCACCAGATTTGCTACACTCAAAAAGCATCTTGTTCGTGAAACGATCCAGGTTACCATAGAATTCTTTTTCGTCTATGTTTAAGTAAGAAATAAAATCCGGAATATATTTTAATGGCATAGTTCCTTCACTGGAATCCTTGAGTAGCTCAATGGCTTCTGGGCGGCTTATTCTTCCCGCTCTGATTTCAATACATAGCTGATCTGTAGCGCGACCATAGCCATATTTCAGGTATTTCATATAGTCGTGTAGCCCACCAATCCACTTACAATCTAGGTTTTCAACATCATTATATGCCCCTTCGACTGGGCCATCAGGATTGGAGCTCCAACCTAGTTGCTTAACGACCTTATAGTTTCTCAACGTGTCCCATTTTTGATAGTAACCCAAAAAGAGGCCTGTTACCCCAACATTCGCCAACTCTTCATCTGTTGGATATTGAAGAACTTTTACAGTATTCATGTCAACCCCATCATGTACTGCATCAGATATTCTGTGACCACACATTTGGAATTGTTCAAGCCAATTTCTATCGAGATAATTTTTATCCTTATGGGAAGCAGGGCCTCCATATTCAAACTGAGAGTTTTCGCCCCAAATTATTAATGGTACTTTGTACTGGACAGCTACCCGAACGGGAGCCGTGAAGATGCCTATATGCTCAGGCCAACAGCAATCACCCAGCTTAAAGAAGCCAATCCTAACTAACTGGCGGTAACTTTTACGGTTGGCACTTACTTGAATAAGGTCAAAACCCTGATCTCGCAAGAAGTTCAGATTTTTACAACCAATCTCAGTCAGTTCACAGGGTGTATGAGTCACACAAAGTGGTGACATACCAAATTCATCACGCATAGTGATCGCTTGGTAACAGCTATCCTTGCCCCCGCTAACCGGCACTATACAATCGTACCAAGTACCATCACCACGGTAATTCTCCAATATCCCCTCGAACTCCTTCGTCCTCTTTCCCCAGTCTATTTCACCATGCTTCTTCTTCTTAGAAACACATGCATCACAAACCCCGTCATTAAAGACTTGTTCCGGTCTAGTTTGTGGCATAATACACTCTTTACAGTACTGCATAAGAAATCTCGTCTATTGTAAGGTAGATTGTTTGCATGCTTTTGTTATACTAAATTCTAGTCTAATCAAAAAGATATTTAGAGTGCCATAGTTTTTTGAAATTCGAGATGTAAACCTCTATTTTTTAAGATAAATACTGAGAGTTGAAAGCAAGCTTTGTCGCATTGAAAACGAAAGAGGGTTTCATTGTATAAAAAAATTTTAATTTGTTGCGCTGATACCACTATATTAAAGAAGCTCATCGAAGCTGAAGCCTTCAAAGACATTACCGAAACCAATTTGGAATATGTTGTTATGGGAGACTCTGTCGCTCAAAGGCAGGACCATCTGCCTCCCAATATTAGCCCAACCTATTGCCATGATACCACTAGTAACAATGGCATTTTACGAGAAATCTATCGTCGCATAGTCATGTACCAAAATGCGCATTTTTCAGATACCTATTTAGATTATATTCAGCCCATAGTAGGGCTGAAAAAAGCGGCTTTTTATTTAGCAAAATTTGATTTTCTTTTTAAACCTCTTAGGAAATTGGTTGAAATCAGTGAATCAAAGAATGTAAATATCGCTAGTATGTTACAATCAAAACAACCGGATGCTGTTATCCTCTTTGCAGGAAGTAGCTCGAGATTATATGACACACTTTTCGCAGTTTGCCGTAAATTAAAGATAAAATCATATCTTGCTCCCGTTGGTTGGGATAATATTACCAGTAAAATGATATTCCTATGCTCTCCTGACTATGTCTTAGAGAGAGGAAGTGAAAACCAACAGTATGCAGCAAATATGCTCAAACTTGATTCAAAATTTTCCTACAAAATTGGTGTAGCTTGGTATGAAAGCTTTTTTACCTTTCAGAAGGAAAAGAACCTCATCCAAGAAAGATCTGCGTTTAGGAAAAAATATGGAATCAGTGAGCAAGAAAAATTAATACTTTTTGGCGGATCTTTACGCCCCTACAATGAAACCCAATTTTTGAAGTTGATTGATGATGCCATAGAGGAAGGGCATATACCAAAGTGTGTACTGATCTACCGTCCGCATCCTTGGAGAAATGAAAGAAAAGGTCAAGATAATTTTTTATCCTTAGACTTTAAGCATACAGTTTTCGATAAAGAACTGCTACAGCCCTATATAAATGGTGATAATACTTATATCCCTGACCAATCAGAGTTTGAAAAAATTTATAACGGGGTCGATGCCGTAATATCTCCATATTCTTCGGTTATGTTAGAAGCTGCACTATTTGGTAAGCCGATTATGGGAATCGGGTGCTCTGATGGCATCAACACGGATGGTGTTTGGTCTATAGATAGAATAAAAAAACGCGAGCACTTTAAATCCTTGCGAAGGCAAGAGTGGTTTATTAGCAATGATAATGTCGAAGATTTGGTAAAGGATACCAGAGCCTTACTCACATTAATTGAAGCGCAAATTTCAAATAATATTATAGAAGTAGCTAGAAAAATAGTATATTGTAGTTCCGAAAGATTTAGCTCACGTTTAATTAAAGCTCTAAATATTTCATTTAGTCAGTAATCTTTGAGGTCTTAAGCGCTAGAGAAAGCTTCTCTTCAAAACTACATATTTTTGACGCTAAGAGTAACTTGTTTACTACAGGTTATAAGAATACGACAGACCCCCTATAACTCTTTTGAAACAGCGATGGACAAAGAAGCAGCACCAAATTTAATTCTTTTTACTAATTCATTTCCCTCTGGGACTTCAGAAAGTTTTTTAGAAAACGAAGTTATTTTTTTGTCACAGCGATTTAGCAAAGTTTACATTTTTCCACTATTTGACGACCATGTTAAAAGACCATTACCCCCAAACGTATTCAGTCACAAAGCTCTTTTGAATAGGAGTATTATAAAACGGATTTATCGAGGTATTTTAAATACATCACCAATTTGGGACATTTTAAAAAATTTAGAATACAGGAAAGCCTTAAAAAATCTAAAAAAAACGGTTCTAACATGCATTGAAACTAGGTCTTTCCTGGCAAATTCGGAGTTAAATACACTTCTGCAGAGTAATCTTTCAACTCCTTTATATTTTTACTGGGGGGTTGGAGCTGCCAACATAGTACCCTATTTACCAGGACAAAGGAATATCTTTGTAAGGTTTCATGGGTATGATCTATATGAAGAAAGGAATAGGGGTTATATTCCCTTTAGAGCAAAGCTTCTGGAAAAGATTACACAAGGATTCACCATATCTGAACATGGCTTAAAGTATCTTACTCAAAAATACCCTGACTGCAAAAATCGGATTCAAATTAGTCGTATCGGTGTGCGAAAAGGTCTCAGCCTTAAAAAGGCAAATAGCTCTGAATTCAAAATTGTCACCTGCTCTAATATGATTCCTCTCAAAAGAATACACCTGATTATCGAAGCTCTAAGTTTAATTGATTTTCAGGTTCATTGGACCCACATCGGAGATGGCCCCTTATACTCCAGCCTAACGTCTCAGGCGAAATCTTTACCTAGTCATATTTGCTATCAGTTTCTTGGTCAAATAGACAACAAACAGGTTAGACGCTACTATGAGAAACATGATGTTAACCTATTCATTAATGTTAGCTCTACCGAGGGGGTTCCGGTTTCGATTATGGAAGCCCTATCATTTGGCATTCCTGTACTAGCAACAGATGTAGGCGGAACCTCGGAACTCGTAACCGATCGCCGATTTTTGCTGAAACCCCATATTTCTCCTCGACAATTAGCCAGCAAAATAGCAATGATGCGTGGAAATCTGGAACTATGCGACCCCAACCAATTTCAAGACATGTGGCAACGTAAGGCTGACGCAGATAAAGTGTATCCCGACTTCATCACAAGAATGATGGGAGCTTGTAAATAATTTATATTTCCTTCCATGTTCTAATATGTGAAATTAGTATTATCCTAATAACACAGAGTGGTACAATGAAAAGCTTTTCAATTATTGGTGCAGCCGGATATATAGCACCCAGGCACTTAAAAGCAATCTATGAAACAGGTAATAATGTCATCGCTGCTTACGATCCAAATGACTCTGTTGGGATTTTGGATCGCTACAGTAAGGAAGTTAACTTCTTCAAAAGTTTCGAAGAATTTTATTATTTTTTAAAAAAGCAACATCAAGGCGGCACAGATTACACCACTATATGTACCCCTAACTACCTCCATAAATCCCACATTCAATTATCTTTAGACTTAGGTGCAAGCACTATCTGTGAAAAACCTCTATGTCTTTCAGTACAAGAATTAGAGCAGTTAAGGGAAAGTGAAAGCAGGTCGGGAAAAAAAGTATATACCATTTTACAACTTCGCGAACACAATATAGTGCAATCACTGCATCATCGTATAAACTCAAATGGCTCGAGTTCACAAAAGCACGAAATTGAGCTTTGCTACATCACATCGCGTGGACCTTGGTACCACACGACCTGGAAAGCTGACCCAAAAAAGTCTGGTGGACTCGCCTTCAACATCGGAATCCATTTTTTTGACATGCTCAATTGGATTTTTGGTAAAACTGAAAAAGTAGAAATGCATGTCAATCAAATTGATACTATGTCGGGATATTTAGAAACCGAAAAAGCTAGAATAAAATGGTTTCTTTCCATTAACGAAAAATATTTGCCTGAAGAAGCTATCGGCCAGAATAAAGCCACCTACCGCTCTTTGCTCATCGATGGTCAGGAATTTGAGTTTTCACAGGGTTTTACTGACCTTCATACTAAGGTTTATCAATCTATTTTAGAGGGCCGTGGTTATGGCTTGGAAGATATCTATGAAGCCACAAAAACAGTGGAAACATTAACAAGCCAGAAAGAGATGGGTGTTCTATCTCATTCGCATCCTCACCTAAGTAAATTTTAACACAGGGAACGCAAATGATAGAAAACTTTGTCAACTCTATCCAAACTAAAAAATCGAAAATCGGAATTTTCGGTATGGGCTATGTAGGACTCCCTCTCATGATTCGCTTTTCTGAAGTTGGATTCAAAGTAATAGGCTTTGATATCGACAAAACCAAAATAGATAAACTAAACAATTGTAAGTCATATATCGAACATATCCCTGATGAAACCCTTGTTCATTCGAAGCAGAATGGTTTTGAAGCCACCTGTGATACCAGCCGAATCAAAGAATGCGATGCTGTTATTATATGCGTTCCCACCCCACTAAATAAATACCGTGAACCAGACCTACAGTTTGTTTTGTCTACTATGGACTCTATCGCACCATATTTACGTCATAGCCAAATCGTGTCGCTAGAGAGCACTACCTATCCTGGAACTACTGATGAAGTACTAAAACCTCGCATCGAAAAGCAAGGGCTGGAAGTTGGTAAAGACGTCTTTCTTGTCTACTCACCTGAACGTGAAGATCCGGGAAATATAGCTTTCACCACGAAAACAATCCCGAAAGTATGCGGAGGAGTCACTCTAAACTGCCTTGAGGCTGGTATATCTCTCTATAGTCAAATAATCGATCAGGTTGTCCCCGTCAGCTCCACAAGAGCAGCTGAAATGACAAAGCTTATGGAAAACATTCATCGAGCCGTTAATATCGGCCTCGTTAATGAAATGAAAATCCTTTCCGATCGAATGAATATTGATGTTCATGAAGTTATTAATGCTGCCGCGACCAAGCCCTTTGGATTTAAGGCTTACTATCCAGGGCCCGGATTAGGAGGCCATTGCATTCCTATTGACCCATTTTACTTGACTTGGAAGGCTAGAGAGTTTGGGCTCCATACCCGATTTATTGAGTTAGCTGGTGAAGTAAACAATGCTATGCCGGACTATGTTGTTTCCAAAACTGTCGATGCCCTTAACAGTCACGGCAAGGCTTTGAGAGGTAGTAAGATTTTGGTCCTCGGGATTGCCTACAAGAAGGATATAGATGATGTGAGGGAATCACCTAGTGTCATCATAATGGAAAAACTACGGGACAAAGGCGCTGAATTAGCTTACTCTGATCCCCATGTCAGTACATTTCCCAAGATGCGTGAGCATCAGTTTGAATTGAGCAGCATTGCCCTTAACAAGAAAACCCTATCGTCTTTCGATGCCATTATTCTAGCTACCGATCACAAAAAATTTGATTTTAACCTTATAAAAAAAGCGGGACGTCTCATTATTGATACCCGTGGCGTCTATCAAAAATCCTTAGAAAATGTCGTAAAGGCTTAGCAATGGAAAACTATCAAAAGCATGATACAGCTATTGTTGACAAGGGAGCATCCATTGGAGCGGGGACTAACATTTGGCATTGGGTACATATATGCGGTGGAGCAAAAATAGGACATTCATGTTCTCTGGGGCAAAATGTTTTTGTAGGTAGTCATGTCAAAATCGGCAACCATGTAAAAATCCAGAATAATGTTTCTATTTACGATAATGTAACACTCGAGGATGAGGTGTTTTGCGGTCCCAGCATGGTATTCACCAATGTCATAAACCCTCGCAGCCATATCAACAGGAAATCAGAGTACAAAGATACAATTGTGCGCAAAAGAGCAACTATAGGGGCCAATGCAACCATCATCTGTGGGATTGAAATTGGCCCATATGCCTTTGTGGGAGCAGGAGCTGTTGTCACAAAAGATGTTAAACCCTATGCATTGGTCCTAGGAACTCCAGCTAAGCAAGTAGGTTGGATGTGCGCCTGTGGTTTAAGACTTACTTTTAAACAAAACTTAATTGCCCAATGTCAATGCTCTATAAGCTACAAACTAACCGACGATAATTGTATTCCATGGGAAGGCTAAAAACTTAATGAACTTCATTGATCTTACCGAGCAACGCAATCGTATAAGAACAGAAATATCTACTGCCATCGAAAAAGTTGTGAACCATGGAAAATTTATCATGGGTCCTGAGGTAACCAAGCTTGAAAGCCAACTATCTGACTATGTTGGAGCCAAGTATTGTATCTCCTGTGGTAATGGCACTGATGCCTTACAGCTCTCTTTAATGGCTTTGGGAATTGGTCCAGGTGATGAGATTATTACAACAACTTTTTCTTTCATGGCGACTTCGGAGGTGATTGTACTACTCGGAGCAAAACCTGTTTTTGTAGACATTGAACCTGATACCTACTTAATTGACCCCAATCAAGTAAAAAAGGCAATTACGAAGAAAACAAAGGTTATTATTGCAGTGAGCCTTTATGGACTTGTTCCCGATTTTCAAAAACTAGAGGCCATAGTTGGCGATTACAACATATGCATCATTGAAGATGGAGCCCAAAGTTTTGGCGCTACCCTTAACGGGATCAGGTCTGGAAACCTTTCCCGCATTGCAACCACTTCGTTTTTTCCATCAAAACCCCTAGGGTGTTATGGTGATGGTGGTGCTGTTTTCACCAGCGATGAAAATATCGCTAACGCAGTTCG
Source organism: Pseudobacteriovorax sp. (assembly GCA_050293845.1). Classification (GTDB taxonomy): domain Bacteria; phylum Bdellovibrionota_B; class Oligoflexia; order Oligoflexales; family Oligoflexaceae; genus DT-89. The sequence goes on from JBNKNM010000006.1 coordinate 17,708, forward strand.
AGAACTGAGAATCCATGGTCAAGCGCAAAAGTATTTTCAATCGCGTATTGGTGTCAATAGCCGTCTAGACACTATGCAAGCTGCTATTTTACTAGAAAAGCTTAAAATTTTTCCCCATGAATCTGAGCAGCGACAAATCATAGCTGATAGGTATAACGAAAAGCTAAAGGATTATTTAAAGATTCCTATTACTCCACTGGGACGCACACACGCCTACGGACAATTTACTATTGCTACAGAAAGAAGAGACGAGCTGCGTGTTTACTTACAGAAAAGACATATCCCTTCTACTGTCTATTATCCCATTTTGCTCCATGAACAAAAAGCAATAATAGACATATGCGAGCTGCCGCCCGCAACAGACAAAGCAAGATGGGCTGCTCAATCAGTCTTAAGTTTGCCTATGAGCCCTTATCTTTCCAAGGAAGACCAGAATACTATTTGTGACACAGTGCGAGGATTCTTCGAATGAAAGTTTTTACTGTCGTCGGTGCACGGCCACAATTTATAAAAGCTGCAGCTCTATCACGTGAAATCATCAATCATAGTAATATCGAAGAAATTATCGTCCATACAGGACAGCACTATGACCCTAGAATGTCAAGTATCTTCTTTGAACAAATGTCAATCCCCAAACCCAAATACAATCTTAATATAAATCAAGGGCTTCATGGCGAAATGACTGGCTTAATGATGGCGGAGATTGAAAAGTTACTCCTAGAAGAAAAACCCGACTATGTTTTAGTTTATGGAGATACAAACTCTACTCTTGCAGCAGCGCTTGCTGCTGCAAAACTTCGCATCCCCATCGCTCATGTCGAATCAGGTCTAAGATCATTCAATATGGAGATGCCTGAGGAAATTAACCGTATTTTAACAGATAGACTATCAACTTTGCTTTTTTGTCCAACGGCAACAGCCATCACAAACCTTGCCCATGAAGGTATTCCTGATCTTAACACCAAGCATAGCATCAAATGCATCGTAAAAAACACTGGTGACATTATGTTTGATGCTGTAAAACTGTTCAGTAATTCAGATGCCGCTGGTAATAGTGTACTCCGACTGCTTCATTCGAACCGAAGTAATATCCTAATCACCCTTCACCGGCAAGAAAATGTTGATAATGAAATTAAGCTTCGAAATATATTTATAGCAATGGAAGCTATTGCTAAAAATCACAAAGTAAATTTTATTTTCCCAATACATCCACGTACACAGAAAAGAGTCAAGCAATTTAATATCGCAACAACTGTACAATTCACAGAACCCATGGGATATTTAGAACTTTTGAAGACCTTAGAAAAGGTGGATTTAGTTATGACCGACTCAGGTGGTCTACAAAAAGAAGCCTACTTTCTCGGTAAACCAAGCCTAATTCTTAGGGAGCAAACAGAATGGGTAGAGCTGGTGCAACAAGAGGTAGCTTTTTTATGTGGGTCAGATACAGAATTAATTATCAGTAATTTTTCTAAAGCTCGTCAAGTCTCTGTCAAGGAGCAGCCCTTATTGTTTGGTGACGGATATGCGAGTAAGAAAATTATATCAGCCCTAAGCTAACATATTTCAGTCCCTTGAGATGATATTACCTTATAGTCATAAGAAATAACCTCCCTCGTTAAACCTGACGGAGTCCATTCCTTTATAGATCCTCTTTGGGAGGTTTTTTTTCCCAACAGCCGTTTTAAAATCCCCAATTTTAAAGAAAATATTGGAATATGATAGATGATCATAATCACTAAATTAATGACAAATGATTCATGATATCTATGCTTATTAGTAGTCGCGATAATCGACGATTTGAGACCTATTGCTTGACCCCAAGTCCGCTCTGTATGACCATTTAAAAGATACTTATTTACTCGCTTATCACAATTTTTACCTAGAATTATTTTGTGCAGAGCAAGACACAATTCATCCACATGAATGGTATTACAACGGGTCTTACCATATCTTGGCAATTTAACTCGTGGACAATTTCTCATGGTTTCAAAAGCTCTGGTCCAATTCCCACCGCTTCCAAGCACTATGGTAGGTTGTACAATATGAATAGAAGAGAAGCCTACTGTAGAAATGATCATTTTTTCCATTCTCTGTTTTATCTGTACGTAGGGGTCTGGATTTCTTGAGTATGGAGTTTTACTGTCAACTTTATCGTAATTTTTAAAATCATAAACCACAAAAGAGCTAAGAAATATTACATTTCTTATTTTTAACTCCATACATACGTCGATAAATTCCTGCAATAGTTCTAAGTTTTTCTCTAAATCATACTGGTCGTGAATAAGATAAAACGCTATATTTACAGAATTTTTATAACTATTCAGATTATCATTTGTTAAAATTTGGCAACCTTTTTTTACTTTTTGTCTCGGCCTAAACACCACTATTTGAACAAAGGACCTTGCATATTTTTCTAAATAGTTAGTACCAATAAAGCTTGAAGCCCCTGCAATCAGTAAATGATTCATGTTTCACATTCCTTTAGAAAATCACCAAGACGTATTGCAAGCGCTGCTATAGTTAGCCCAGAATTAACGTTACCTGAAGTAGGGAAAACAGAGCCATCGCAAACAAATAAGTTATTGACACCAAAAACCTTCAGATTCTGATCTACAACTCCATTGTTCGAACTACTAGCCATGCGGAGCGTTCCAACATGATGAGCTGCTGATGTGAAAATTGATCGCCAATTTACATCATTTTCTTTGTGCGTACAGGTAAAACGATCACTGGGGAAAATTTTCTTTAAAAGCGGGTATAACTTTGACATCGAATCCCAGTCGTCCTTATGAAGCTTCCAGTCAATTTTTGCGATTGGATACCCAAAAGAATCTTTATTCTCAGAGAGAGATATACGACTTGATTTATAAGGTATTTGTTCCGTTACAAAAAAAATATCAGCAAACTTATACTTGACCCTTAATGAAAATTTATAGGCTAAAATCTGTCGTACCACATTTATATTTGACAAAATTTTCAATATTTTCTTAATCGAAAATTTTCCTCTTTTCAAAGTTAAAAGATAAAGTTTCAGCTCTTCTGACTCATTGTTAATACCTCGTATAAAGCTTGGTCTTATATAAAAGTTGTGATTGGGCAATTGCCACTCTTTTTGATGTTTTCTATCAAAGACAATCCCAGATTTTATTTTAACATTCTTTGATGCTCTAAAATCACTGTATAAAGGAGCTGAAATTCTATTATTGAATTCTACTTGAATGAGATTACCCATGGGATGGTCCATTAAATATCGACCTACATTATCCTGTTCATTGCCCAGTCCATACCTCCACTTAGATTTGGAATTGAGAAACAATCTTGGCGACTCCAACGCACCAGCTGCGACTATATATTTTTTTGCATGGATAAATGTCACATCCTGGGACCTAGTACACTTGGTCATTACAGCTTTTATCTGGTGCTCAGAATGCCCTAATAATTCCAAAGCTACACTATTTGTCAGGATTCTGATAGGATGCCCCTGTTTTTCAAGGCTTTCAAGCTCATTTTTAAAACTCATTACGGGTTGTGGCTGTTGAAACAGCTTATTTTCAATACTATCGAAGTTTATCGGCATATCAGAAATACATAAATCCAATTCTCGAGTTATAGTATCCCTATCGAACCAATCAAATTTAGGGATCTTCAATATATCAGCAGCTCTTCGATAGTAAGGATCTAAATCTTCATAAGAGATAGGCCAACCACTGTTAGGAATCCATGATCGGTATTCAAAGTCTATGGGATCTAAAGGCGCTAGTACTCCATGCCATAAATTACTAGTCCCTCCAAGCTCTATAGCACGAGTGGGAGACAGCCTAAAGTCTTCTCCCACAGAGTCGAATGATACCACATCTAGTTGTGAAGCCTTTCTACCACCAGCTTCCACAACAACTAAGTCTTTAAATCCCTTTTCTATTAAACTCTTGGCTAAGGTGGCACCACCTATTCCTGAGCCAATAATACAAATATTACATGTAATGAACTTGTCATTTCTAAGCATGATCACGCCTTAATAGCCGACTATAAACTACTCCCATAAAGCTTATGGGGAGCAATCGTGAGGGTATACGCAAACAAAGGGCATAAACCAATGAAGCCTTTCCAAGCAAGCCTTGCCTATAACAAGTGCGAAAGAAATGCAGTTCATCTTTTAAGTAGCACCAACCACTTCTTCTTTTTAGTAAGGATTTTCCAGCAGTTGCACGAACAAGCGGCTTTCCAATATTCATCATTTTCATTTGTTTTTTCGCCAATCTTAACCACAAATAGTAGTCTTCGAAACGGTTCATCTCACAATAATTCCCAACCGTCAGTATACATGACTTACGAAACATAACGGTCATATGATTGAAAGGATTACTAACTTGCAGCTGCTTTTTGATATTCCCATGAGATAAGGGGACCAAACGCAATTTCGATTCAGGTTTATCTAAAAGAATATCGTCCACTTCTTCAATATATCCTCCTACAATGGCCACTGTAGGATCTTGCATAACCAGCAATTGCGCTGCAAATCGACCGGGCAATACCTGATCATCAGCATCCATTCGCGCGATTAGTTCATAATTACACTCCAATACACCGATTTTCAAAGAGTAACCTAAACCTCGATTTATCTCATTGCGGACTATTTTAACAGGAGTCTGTTGATGATCAGAAAATTTTTTGATAACAACTTCTAAATCAGACCCAATAGGTCCATCGACAACTATGACAATTTCAGAAGGTTGCACCAAATCTTGAATAATCGATCCCAGGGATTTTTTAAGGCGCTCTGCGCTGTCCCCCATATAAATAGGAATCAGAACAGAAAAACCCTCCATGCTAGTCAACCCTCTTATATTCATCGACTCTGGTAAAGACTTGCACTTTATTAAAATAAACCAAGATTATAACAAACATAGCAACCACAAAAGCTACCGATAACGATATATGGATGAGATACCTAATAATCTGCTTTTGCCAAAATAAGTTATTGCCTTTGGTCCATGAGTTACTGAAAGTAATGAAATCAGTATTGGGAGCAAACAAAACTAAATCATTTGATATTTTTTCCATTTCTTTGATCTCTTCAGATTTTTTCTGAAGATATTTCATCACAGCATAATACCTTGTGCTCATTTTTTTACGTTCGAAAAACTCTAGAAATGGTGTAGTGTCTATTCCTATTAGCCTGGCCTTAGAGAGATCTTGCTCTAAAAACTTAGTCTCCTTCTCTAGTAAGCTGGAGAATCCTTGAATCAAATCTTGACGATAAATCTTGTTAAGAATAACGCCTATATCTTGTTGATCTTGTAAAAAATCACCAAAAATGGATGACTTTATCATAAACCGGAGTGTGGAAATATCTTTTAATAAAGCAATAGATTCCTCAAAATTTAAAGAATTTAAAGAATTCGAGGACTTGGCTTTTTCTAATTCTTGCTTACCGCCCACTTGGCTGTTAACTAGGTATTTAACAAACGCGAATAATCGATCAGCAATTTTATCTGAATCATTTTCGTACCCCGTCAACACCAACCTAATCTTACTGGCACCGTCAAAAGATAAATCTTGATCGCCATTAACAAATTTATCAAAAAGAACACAATCAAGAATCTTCAGATTTTGACAACGTAGCAATTCGTGTTCTATTGGGTAGATTTTTTGAAAATCTTTGTATTTTGATAACCATAACTTTCTATTGTTGATGATATCAGAAATGAATAACGCCTCACGACTTGTTTGCACTTTAATAAAGTAAGTGTATGATTGAGATTCTCTATTCTTCAGAGTGATTCCCGATAGCACTCCAGTAATAATGGAAACCATTAAAAGTACAATAGAGTATTTTTTTATAAGCTTAAATAGGACTCTTAAATCAATAAATTGTTGATTTAGTGACAAGAAGGCACCTCTTTTATACAGAGTTTGTATGACAAAGATATAGCTACCATAAAAACAAAAGCGACAGCAGTAGATTCCAAAGATTGCAAGAAAAAAAGTTCTATCGTATGTGCCATCAGCACAGCTATTAGAAAAGAGAGAATCTGCTTTTCACGTACACTACGACTCTTATAGTAATGAATTATGTTATTTTTAATAAAAAAGCCGATCATCAGATAAAAAATAATGGTCCCAATAATACCTACTTCCAAAAGGAGTTTGATAAAATAAGATTCTGTAACTAATCCACCACTCTTAGAATTTAAAGAAAAATAGGAGAGCACATTACCCGAAGATCCAATAGACTTCCCAAATAGCCATTCCGTATAACCATTGATATTTTCCAAAGATCGCATCCAGGTTTTTACCCTGTTAAAGTTCGATACTTCGGTAGACCAGTTAAATATGTTCTTTATCCTGCTAAAAAGTGCAGGTGGTAAGAGGATTAAAGCAAGTAAATAGAGCGCTATAGTAGAGATAAGCAAGTAGCAAACACCTTTGATACCCAATAAACCAGGAGTAGCCCTATTGACACCCACAAGAAAACGAAACAAAAGTATGACAAGGGTTCCAATAATTAGCATACCCTGAGCACCTCTGCTAAATGTCCCCATAAGTAAAAAGCTACAACATAAAAAGAGAAAAAGGTGCCTTATTTTGTGTTCAAAAACAAAAATACTAAACCAATAGATGCTGATATATGACATAACAACACCGAAAGGTAAGGTAGAACCGATTGATGAAGATATTCTAAATGGTGCGTATATGCTGTCCATTGGTGGGGGATTACTGAATTGTCTAAATACAGAGATTGGCTGATCGAAAAGGATTTCATAAGTACACCAAAAGGACAAGTAAATTGTGAATACGTACATAGACTGCTGAATACCAAGAATAAGATCTCTTCTTGAAAAATTTACTACTAAAATATTTAAGAAAAAAACAAAATAGAATAGTAACAGCCCCACCCCTACAAGGCCACGAAATGGAGTTTCGACTTGAAGCGAAGAAAAGAGGACATATAAAATATACGCTACTAAAAGACTGAGTGCCCTATCCCAATTTATTCTGTACTGGAAATTCCTAGAATTAATGAATAAGAGTGGGGTTAAAAAACCTAATAAAACTAAGAAATTCGAATACCCACCCATTAAAAACGAAAATATGCCGCGGGAAAAAATAAAAATTCCTGATAGACTTACTATGATCCCAAATTTACTCACGGGAGCCAATGTTATTTTGGTACCGTTGTTGGACATAAGTCAACCATTCAAAAAGGTTCATGGGTAAAGGGTATAACAACTATAATCTATAAGACTTAGAATTAATTCAAGCTGTTTATAAAAAACTTAGGATGTGGAGAGTTTAAGTGAAGATCGCATATATAGTAACAGTTCAAATATGGCTGAACGACGGACTATCGAAAAAGATAATTAACCAAATCAGTTGTTGGAATCGCTTGGGTATCGAAACAAAGGCATACATACTACTGCCAGTAAATATCGCTGAGAATGATCTTCCTAGCCTCCAGTTCCCTTATGTCACAATTAAGGCAGAGCCATCCAAACTTAGCTTTATCAATAACAGTTATAAATTAAGTAAGTTTCTCAATTTTCCTGAACTTGAGTCTGAGCTTCGTAGTTATAATCCCAGCCATATATATTTGAGATTTGAGCTGTTAAAGCCATTTATGAATCAGATCAGAAGGCTGAAAGATAAGGCGGAAGTCGTTATGGAAGTCAATATGCTGGACTTAGAAGAGCGTCAGTCCCTCAAATTTTCTCACTTAACAGGACTACTTATCGGATTTTATAACAGGGTAACCCGCAACACCGTGTTCCGCATGGCCGATAAACTAATATCGGTGACTCACGAAATTGCAAATCATAGTTCAATAGCCAAATTTCAGCTTCCCTCCCATGTATCCTACAACAGTATTGATATTTTCAAAAACCCAACAAGAAAAAAAGGCAGCCAGCATGCAATTCCACGCCTTGTCATGATGGTCTCAGAAGAGTTCCCCTGGCATGGCATAGATAAGCTGAAAGAGCTTGCGATTAAAACAGTCAATATCCTTGAATTTACCCTGATCGGAAATTTTAAGACCCGTATATCTAGTCCAAACGTTAAATACACTGGTTTTTTAAACGGAAATGAACTGAAGAGGGCTATAGAACAAAGCGACATAGCAGTATCTAGCCTTGCCATTCACCGTTGTGGGCTTGTTGAGGCCTGCCCCCTCAAAACAAGAGACTATCTATCATGGCAAATGCCTACTATTATTGGATATTTAGAGTCAATATTTGTAGATACTGACGTGCCTGACTGGGTTTTATGCTTAGATAATCATGAAAGCAATGTAAAAAAATCATATGAGCGCATCATAGATTTTTGCTACCAAAACAAGGACGTTGTCGCACCTATAGAACAAGTGGAAAACATGGTACATAGTGACTCCATTGAGTTAAAGCGCTTAGAGTTTATAAGAAGTAAACCTGTTATGAAATCCGCTTTAAAACCACAAATGCAGTCCTTAGAACCACTCTGAAGTAAAAGAAAATATTATAGTTAATCAGATAGTACAAATCGTATGCCAGTTTTACTTTGGTATCTTCAATTGTATCCATAGCATAACCGCACATGAGCTGTGCATGACCGGTTAGCCCTGGGCGAATGAGGTACCTCATCTCATAAAGATCAATTTCTTTGACCATATTATGAGCGAAAGACACAGCCTCTGGACGTGGGCCCACTAAAGACATATGACCTGCAAGAATATTCCAAAGTTGTGGCAACTCATCCAAGTGAAGGGGGCGTAGAAACTTACCAAAGGCGAACACACGACTGTCACCTTCGGTAGTAAATCCACCGCTAGCATCACGTTTGCTAAGATGTTGATGCATGGTTCTAAATTTATACATTGAAAACTTTTTCCCATACCTCCCCATCCGAGGCTGAACAAAAAGAATATCTCCACCGCTAGAAAACTTAATACCAATAGCTATTAGAATATACATAGGCAAAAGAACAACAAGACCAATTGCTGAAACTGTAATATCCATAAGCCTGACTAGTAATTCAGTTGAGAAATTTCTGGCATTAACTCCTTTGAATATAAGCCATGATTTGGAAATGCCATCTAAATTAACTTTTTCAAAAATATTACAATACATTTCATTTTCGTCAATGACGCGATAGCCATTCTTTAGGGCCCAAACAGCAGTGTTTTCCGAATGAGCTTTTTTGAGGGCATCACGACTAAAAACTACATCACAAAACCTCATATGGTTCTCTGCCTTTTCCCAAGATTGCATTTCTCCAGACCAGGCTACATATTTAAAGTAAGGCATGTCCTTATGTAGAGGGTTACTGCAGTGGGAGACGATTTCATTTATAAGTGGAGAATCGCCGACAGTTGTAAAAGTATACGGAATTTTTCGATATAGAAATGAAAGTAACAACCTGAAAATGGTTACCGAAAGATACCCACCGACCGTCCCCCATAAAAAGGTCTTCCGTCCAAAAACATCATAATAGATAAAGTACATCACAGCTAAATTCATAGATAGGGCAATAAAGCTTGACAGGGCACCATTAGTGAAAACTTTATAATAAGAGTACCGCCGGGTTCTTTCATAGTAACCTAAGCCAAGAGCTGAAAGACAAAAACAAATGGCATACACAACAGAACCGACATAATTATGATAATCAGTTTTACTAGCTATATCAGAAAAAGGGCTGAATCTTATAAAATAATTGTAGGAAGCTACTATAATAATAAAGTCGACGAGAAAAAGAAATGCTCTATTGGTAGAAAACAGGACATCTGTCAAGCTGAGAACGATTTTTTTAGGCTTTAACGACGTATTTACAACTTTTATAGCACTAAAATTTTCCATTTCCGACCCATCTTAGTTTCATACGAAACCTCAATATATTCTGCTAATTATTTATCTTATTTGATAAGTCTATATTATTTGCATCATATTGGTCTACATCAATCATATTGAGGGATGACGCAATAGATTCTATGATGTTAGAGTTGTCACAAAGATGAAACTTCCATGAGGATGCCAATGTTACTTGGTAAGTTATTGCCTCGAAAATATAAACAACAGTTGAAAACAGCTTCCCGTTGGCTCGGACTGGTTAATTTACTGATCCAAAGAGACCTAAGAGTTAGATATCGCGGATCTTTTTTGGGCTATCTTTGGAGCATGCTGAACCCTTTGCTATACATGATAGTATTGTCCACCGTATTCTCCTATATCGTAAGATTCGAAGTAGAGCATTACCCGTTGTTCCTTCTCGCGGGCATTTTGATTTGGAACTTTTTTCAACAAAGCCTCAGCATCGGCGTCAATAGTATCCTGTTTAATGGTTCCCTCCTCAAAAAGGTGAGGGTTCCTGCGGCTCTATTTCCCATGGCAAGTATTGGTTCGGTCATGGTGAACTTTTTCCTTGCCCTTATACCTTTTATTATTATTTCCTTTTACCTCGTAGGCACCATTCATTCGACACTGCTATTTTTGCCGGTCACCGTGTTCATTTTTTCCTGCTTTATATTTGGCATAGCCCTCACCTTAGCAAGCCTTAACGTCAAATATCGCGATGTAAGCCATATGCTTGATCCCATTCTTACAATAGGTTTTTATGCGACTCCTATTATCTATCCCCAATCGGCAATTCCTGAAAAGTTTAGGTTCTTAATCGACCTTAATCCCTTGTCCTATTACCTGGATATTATCCGTTCTCTCATGTTCGATGGCAGCTTACCCAATGCCAGAAACCTCATGATAAGTATCGCGCTTGCTATGGCTGCATTGCTGCTTGGTAGCTTTACTTTCAACCACATGAAACGAGAATTTATCTATGACCTCTGAACCAAAGGAAGTCATTCATTGCAGTGACTTA
>JBNKNM010000006.1:28562-70373 GCA_050293845.1 Pseudobacteriovorax sp.
AAAGAACTACTAATAAATAAAGTCAAAAATCGTAGTCAGGTGCAGATACGCACTGCTTTACGAGGGGTTTCTATTTCTGCTAGAGAAGGCGAATGTATCGGACTCATTGGTCATAATGGGTGTGGTAAGTCCACTCTTTTAAAGTGTTTAGCCGGCATCATCAACCCAAGGTCAGGCCATTTGGAAGTTAGGGGGCGTGTAGCGCCTCTCATTGAGCTGGGTGCGGGATTTGATCCAGAGCTGACAGGTCGGGAAAATGTTTACTTATCATGTGCCTTGATGGGACTTACATCTAAAGAAGTTGATAAGATTATCGACGCGATCGAAAACTTTGCCGATATCGGTGAGTTTTTCGAACTGCCGGTAAAAACCTATAGTAGTGGTATGTATATGCGATTGGCATTCGCGAGCACCAGCTCCATTAATGCCGCTATCATACTTATTGATGAAATCCTCGCAGTAGGAGATGACTCCTTTCAAAAAAAATGCTTAAAGCGTATGGAAGAGATACGTCACTCCGGATCCACTATTATTATCGTTTCCCATGACCTTACTAACTTAGCTAAAATGGCTGATAGTATTTATGTCCTGGATGAGGGAAAGGTTACCTTCTCGGGCCACCCCACACATGCCATTGACTTCTACAAAAACTTGTTGCGACAAAGAGAGCTCAATGCCATGCCAGCCGCCTTACGCATTGAGATACAGCGCCAAGAAAAGCTCAAAAAAAACTCGGCAGAACAATTAGGTACCAAGGGCCGGATTATTTCCTGTCAAGTTTCACCCCAAGACCAAGAAGGCGCTATAAAGTCTGGAAATGCTTGTTCTCTCAAGCTCTTGTTAGAGTTTAAAGTAGAGCTAGAAAATCCCACCATCGGCTTTGCTATTAGCACTTTAGGTGGAGTTAGGATTTTCGGAGGCAATACCAAGATTTTCAAAGGGAAACTACAAAAATCCAGCAAACAATACCTTGGTAGACATTTGGTAGCCTTCAACTTCACCGCCCTTAATTTAGCATCAGGTCAGTACAAAGTGATTGCAGCCATTCATAACGCCGACCTTACCGAAACCATCGATATCCGTCATGATATTCTAACGTTTACAGTAGTCGATGAAGCGGATAAGCGTAATTTTGACCAGGATCTACTAGCATCGCACAAAATTCTAGACCATTTAGAAATTTATCATACTAATTCTATAAGTTAATCGAAGGCTTAAATTGGGAATCATAAAAAAAACAAGAACTATTAGTAGCTTAATTGCCGCCCGCGATTGGGGGGGGATTGCCTTAAGATTTGCCAAGTATGGCCTCATGCACTTTGTACCCAGTAGAATTATAGCAGCTCCAGAGGCAGCACCTCAGGCATCTATTACAAAAAAACAATTCAACGAAGAAGCTAAACGAAAGTTTTCCGAGTTTTTATTTCGCGACGGACGGTTGGTGTTTCCTAAAATTGAACACCCTAAAGTGGCTATTATCCTCATCCTCTACAATAAAGCTGAATTAACGTATCTTTGTCTTGAATCACTCATCGCTAATTGTAACGAAGCTGCTGCTGAGCTTATCATTATCGACAACATGTCCACCGATGCCACCGATGAACTCTTAAATCGAATCGAGCATTGTAGGATCGTTAAGAATAAAGAAAATATCGGTTTTCTAAGAGCATGTAATCAAGCTGCAAGCTTGGTTCGCGCTAAAAATATTCTATTTTTGAATAATGACACTATTGTGCACACAGGTTCGCTTCAACAAGCTCTGTTGACCTTGGAAAGTGATGCATCTATTGGCGCAGTGGGAGCTCGCATCATCCTGACAGATGGCAGCCTGCAGGAAGCTGGAAATGTCATGTGGAATGACGGCACCTGTCACTCCTATGGTAGAGGCTGCCACCCGGAAGCTGGTGAGTTTATGTTCCAACGTCCTACTGACTATTGCTCCGGAGCTTTTTTATTAACACGTACAAAAATTTTTCAAGATATGGGCGGCTTCGATGCCCAATTTGCCCCAGCTTACTATGAAGAGACTGACTACTGCCTCACCCTGCAACAACGAGGATTCAAAATAATTTACGAGCCACGGGCTAGCATAACTCACTTTGAGTTTGGGAGTTCAGAACTGTCCACCTTTGCTGTTGATATGATGAATCAAAACCGCAGAAAACTCACAGCTAAGCATAGTTCTTTTCTTAAAGAAAAGCCCTTACCAAGCAAAGCTAACTTTTCTAATCGATCTCCTCAAGAACTCTTACGCCCCAAACTGCTTTATATTGATGATGCCCCTCCTAGTAGCTGCTTAGGAGCTGGTTTTCCCCGATCGTTAGAAATTTTAAAGATTTTGTCTCAGCACTACGACATCACAATTTTTCCAACAGTGAGTGCTGATCTAGGCTGGCATGAAATATACAGGGAAATTCCACGAAATATTGAAATCATCAAAAATGCTGTATTGCCTAAACTACGTCCGTTTCTTAAGGATCGAAAGGGTTTTTACCAAACCATATGGATATCTAGACCTCATAATATGGCATTTTTAGTTGACTATTGTCTGCCATTTATTGACAGAAATGCTATAAAGATTGTCTACGACGCCGAGGCGGTTTTCGAAGAACGCACTACTCTAGAACGGGACATTCTAGGTAAAGCTTCAAAGCCCTTATACAAAAGTAAAAAATTTACGGAGAAGCAACTAGCTAACCATGCCGACATAGTCTCGGCAGTATCTAGAAAGGACCTACTAACAATCAGGTCATCTGGCCCTGGGTTTGTCATAGGCCACGACCTTGAAAACCACTTTACAACTAAAACGTTTGAAGACCGCAGCGATATAGTATTTTTAGGTTCCATACATGGTCATCCTACACCTAACTCTGACGCTCTATTTTGGTTTCTAGACGAGGTTATGCCACAAATAAAAAAACAGCGACCTGAATCTAAACTCCACGTTGTTGGCTTTAATAGACTTAAAGACGAGAAAGTCTTTGCTCCTTACCGATCTCAGGTTGAATTTCACGGACGCGTTAAAGATCTTCATCAATGCCTCGATCAGTTTCGCCTGATGGTTATCCCCACTCGTTATGCCGCTGGAATTCCTCAAAAAGCCTATGATGCTTGTGCCATAGGCTTGCCCTGTGTCGTTACCGACCTTATCCGTGAACAAATGTCGTGGCAAGATGGAGTCCATTGCTTATCAGCCCCGGTTAATGACTCCATAAAATTCGCTGAACAATGTATTTTAGGCTTAAAAAATCGAGAAATTTGGCAGAAATTACGCCATGGTTTGGAAAATTTCATTACAGAAAGCAAGCATCACTCGATTGGACAGCAAACCACCCACTTAGTAGAAAGTTTGAAATCCCTGAGGAATTAAAATTGGAAACGTTTACTCGTTATTATAATAGAGTTAAGACAAGGTCATCGGCTATAAACAGATACCTGATTGCTAAAGGTAAGAAAGAGGAACACGAAGGGTCCTATGTACTCGAAAAAGCTCACTCAGTAGCTTTGTTTGCCCATTGGGACCCCCATGGAGTCATTGATGATTATGTTATAAACTACCTTAAAATACTATGCGATAATGATATCGCTACCATCCTTGTCTCCACCGCTCCCCGTTTAGAGCATGACTCTCTTAAACAAGCTTTAAAATATACTTATCGCATTTTTTTACGTGAAAATATTGGATTGGACTTTGCATCGTGGAAATTAGCGATTTTGGAAGTTCCAGAAATAAATACATTTGAGCATTTGCTGTTTCTCAACGATAGTGTTTACGGGCCCTTTCATGACATCTCTCCCACCATACAAAAACTGAGATCCAAAGAAAATGGATTATGGGGTATGAACGATAGCTTGGAAAAAAACTGCCACCATATACAGTCCTTTTTCTTATCGCTTACCCCCGAAGTTATCCACCATCCCTATTTTAAAAAATTTCTAAATAGGGTAGGGATTATTACTGATAAAGAAGAAGTCATCATGCGCTATGAAGTAGGCCTTGGTGCGAGAACGACCGGATCAAAAGTTGAACTAAAGCCCCTTTTTCCCTTTAAAAAAATTGCTAACTATTGCCTATCCTTAGGGGAGGGTTTTCAGTATGCAGATTGGGCCCAAAGAGGACCTTTTAATACCACTATTTTTGCGTGGGATATACTCCTCGAAAAGTTCCATTACCCTCTATTAAAAACAGAAGTATTAAAGCTAGATCGTTTCCACAGCAGAAGTATCCCGTATTGGAGAGATTTCATACCTCAAGAGGGCAAATATATGATTCCTAAAATTGAAAAACATCTAAGCAGAATAGCTCCTAATAGTAAGGGGCTATAAAAAGATAAGGTATACAGATGTTGTCTTTTATCCAGATCAGCATTAGTAAAATAAGAGCAAACTATCTATGGGCTTTACAGATTGCAGCAGTTATATTTCTTTCAATAAGTTGCGTAGTAAGCTTTAAAACAAATGAATTCTTCAACAGTCCTTTTTGGTTATTAGACAACTCTGGAGAGCTGAAGGCAGAGCAAATTATCCTAACTCCAAAGTCTAAATTTCCGGAAACTTTTATTGCTCAATCACGTGGAAACCGGTTTTTATATAGATCTCAACTACTGAAGACAAAAGTTGCCGTTCAAAATTTTATTGAGGAAAATAGGGTTCTACTAGAGTCAAAACCCTTTGCCTTTACAAATAAAATAAATGTAAAGTATAGAAGTGCAAAAAATCTCTTATCCTCTGATGCTTTAATTCTAACCCTCAATGATAGTATAGAATCCCTTCCTCTCAAGGTAGAGGATATTAGCCGTGACACGCTACCTTTTCAATTCTCAGTAAATCTTCCTCCATCTGTATATAAAGCGAAAGTAGAGCTTTTCTCTCAAGTAGGATCTGTAGCAATCGATACAAAAATAGATCCAGGAGGCCGCGTATGGCTAAATGCAACAGCAGGCTTGTTAGATCTCAATTTTTTTGACTATCTATCTAACTTATTCTCTAAAAATGTATTCCGGGGCTTAGGTTACACTTTTTCAGGCTTCTGTTTATTACTTGCCGTTTATTTTTTAGAAAAATTGCACATATCTATACTATTACTAGTAACTTCTTTGATCTTCATGGTTTTCTCAGGAACTGATTCCATGAGTGGTCATGACGAAACAGCACATCTGACAATGCTATATCAATCAACAATAGCAGATAATGTTTCTCAAGCTGATTTTTACGAAGACACTTATCAATATTTAGAAGCCCATGACTTCTATTTTTTACACAAGATAAATCCTGTAAAAAACATGTGTCCCCATAAGGTTATTGGTCACTGTGGCATAAATTTTCGTCCGTTAAAATTGTATAAAAGTATTGCCCAGCTCCCTATTTGGAACATTCAGCTTCATAAAAATACAGCTGATAGGCTATCCTTCATATTTCGATGCTTAACTCTGCTTATAATTATTGTTTATATGGGACTTAATTTTTTGGGGGAGAATAACTTTACGGCAATCTCCTTGTGTTTTTTGCTATGTGGGACCTTCTGGGGATACCTACCTAGTGTTTCTAACGACTTACCTTTCTACTTTTGTGGATTCCTAGGTTTAAGTGCGCTTCTCTCGATCCTACATTCCCACAAAAATAAGTGGCTGGTGGCGGTCCCCATTATAGGGCTCCTTATCTCTACAATTTGGCTACTAAAAGGAATCGATCGTTCGTGGATATTCTTTTTATTGTATTTACCATTTTTATTGATTTTAGTTTTTCCAAACCGGAACCCTACTATTAAACACTATCATGAAAGGTTTATATATGAGTTGCTATTATTCATAGTGTACTTCCTATTAATAGTTACTTTAAGCTTCGGAATTGCTTCTTTTCCTAGACTATTTACAGAAGATTATATTGGCATTAATATATGGCAGAAACTGGCAGAATTGACTGACAAACAAATTCTTAGAATACTTGGAATAGATGACTTCATCAATTTAAGCAACTATTTCACATTCCTAAAACTTCATCTTAAATCTCTTTTTGGGACTTTCGTTTGGGGCCATAGTAAACTTCCTGCATGGATTTATAGCACTCTATTCACTGCATGGATCTATCTTTCATTTCTAGGCTGGCTTTGGCTTAGAAAAAGCTTCCGTCTTAACCAACAGCTATATATATTTGGCGTGCTAGCAGCAGCCTTAGTCGGTACTATCATCGCTATGCTTACCATTTCAGTACCTTACCTGGACAAGCCTTTGCAATATGAGTCCTTTACAAAAGTCCGATTAGCAGCCCCATCGATATTCTTCTACATGTTCCTTCCTGCTATAGGGGCATTCTCTCTGAAGAAAGGTGATTCAAACGCTAATATCATTTCATTCAGTTTTATTATTGTCTTGATAAGCCTCTATACTATGTACCTACCCCAATTTTTCTTCTATGATAAATTTTGGTAGCGCCAGCAACAATGAGGGCCAAAATACAATTGAATGAAGAGCAACCAAGAACATACATTACTATATGTATACCATATTATTCTAGTCCTGACCTGCTTATTAGGGCCATAGATAGTGTATTCCACCAAACTAATCCGCATTGGCAATTAAAAATTTTTGATGATAATCCTGCAGCTCCTCTCGATAGAAGCTTGATTGCTAATTTCCTAAAAGATCGCCGCGTTAGCTACCACCTCAATCCTAAAAATTTAGGCATAGGCGGTAATTGGAATCGTTGCCTTAGCCATGGTTCCTCAAACTTAGTTACCATTCTCCATTCTGATGATGAACTCTTACCCAATTATGTCGATATTATGGCGAAGGCACACAGCCACAACCCAAATGACACCTTATTTTTTTGTGAAGCAGAGATCATCGATGCGAAGGGAAGACCAATATTTTCCTTTGTTGATTGGATAAAGTTTTTTTTCAAGCATCAGGCGTTAAAGCGAGGCCGGCGTTTGCAAGGAGACAGCGGTGCTGCCGGTATTTTAAAGGGTTGTTTTATTATGTGCCCCACTATTTGCTATAACACCAGCAAATTGGGCAATCTTCGATTCCATGAAAACCTGAACATGGTGCTGGATTTGGACTTTTACATGCAAGTTCTCCAGGCAGGGGAGTCGATTGTGGCGGTACCCGAAATAGCTTATCGCTACCGACGTCACTCCCAAAATCAGACCAGTAAACTTAATAGTAATTTTGATCGCTTCCATGAGGAATCTGCTTATTACAAGTCACTTCATGAAGTATTTAGCAAATTGGGCTGGAAAAAAAGCGCTAAAGTTGCCAGTAAAAGAAGGGTTATCAAGCTGCATCTCACAGTACTTATCGTAAAAGACCTTCTATATGGAAATCTTACAGCGGTAAGCGGGAAAATCAAACTATTGAAGGTAGTATAATGTCTATTTTACTCTCAGTTGTAATAGGAATATCGCTATTTTTTACTTTTTCACAGTTTGGGGGAAGGCTATCAGCAAGATCATCTCTAGTTTGGTGGCTGGTGGGTATTTTTTTGCTAGTCAGCTCCACCATACCAGAAATGCTGGTACCCATAGCACACTTTCTGAATATTGAACTGGTTAGCAACTTTGTTCTTGCCAGCCTTGTATTTTTCCTATTCTTACAAACGTTAGAACTCGCTAGTGAAAGTACGCGACATATGAGGAGTCATCGCTCCTTGGTCTCTGCCATAGCAGCAAGAAACTACAAACGGGAAAATAGGACAGGTAAATCTTTGTTAATTTTACCCTGCTTTAACGAAGAACAAAACCTCAAGCAAATTATCCCTCGGGTTCTTAAAACGACGCAAAACACTAACATCGACTTTTGTATTATTGATGATGGTTCCCAGGATAATAGCACCTTCATTTTAGAATCACTGTGTCCTAAAAATTTTGTCCATCATGAAGTCAATATTGGAGTCTCGGGTGTTCTGTTAACTGCCTTTAAAATTGCTAAAAGAGAAAACTATGATTACGTTATTCAATGTGATTCTGACGGTCAGCACCCCATTGAAAAGATTCCCGAACTATTAAAATTCAGCAAAGATCACAACTTAGATCTGCTTGTGGGAAGTAGATTTGCACTACAATCGAAGATTAAGGAAAATAAAAAAAGCACGTCTTCCCTAAGGCTATTTGGAATTTATTTGATTCGTATCGGTCTAGGTATCTTTGGGCAATTTCGTGTGATCAAAGACCCCACATCCGGTTTTAGAGTTTATAGTAGAAGAGCCTGTAATAGTTTAGTTCAAAATATGCCTGACGATTACCCGGAACCCGAATCGATAGCGATACTGGCTATCGAAAAGATGCGGATTGCAGAGTTTGGAGTTACAATGATGCCACGCATGGCAGGTGAATCAAGCTTACGGTATTTAAAAACAGGCCGCTATATGGTTAAGGTACTATCTTCTCTTCTTGGATTAGGGTTACGATCTGCGATAAAATAAAGATTAATTTTTGATCTGAGTCACGACTTTCGGAGAAAACTATTATTATGACAAGTAAATGATTTGTCATGACATGCCCGGATAGTAGTCTTACTTTTAAATACAAATTGTTAACCTGGTACCAGAAAAGCTACCGTGTTATGCTACGAAAGTGGTGTGTATTATTGTCGTTCAAAATAAATATTCCTAAGAATGGAATATTTTAGACTTAAGGTACTTTTTACTCATTGATGTTCCGCTTACTATATAAAATAATCGAAGTGTTTAGGTTATTCCAACCGCGATCCTTACTTCAGTTCCCCGGTATAGAAGACTTAGGAGACCCCCTTCTCTCAGACCACCCAGAAAGGATCATTGGAGTCATTTTACCATTTAAAAACAAGGCTAGAATGACAATCGCTTGTCTCGAAAAACTTGTTAAGCAAACCACCCCCATGCACCTCATCCTGATAGATAATGATAGCTCTCCCGAACAGCTCGCCTTGATCCAAGACTATCTTAAGGATTTTAGCTCTCCTTATAAGCTATTAGCTTTTAAGGACAAATTTAACTTTTCAAAGATTTGTAACCGCGGTGTTTCCGCACTCCCCCCCTCCGTGGATACTCTACTTTTTCTCAATAATGACGTAGAGTTACGAAACCCATCCACCCTTAAGTCCTGCAGTGATGTCCTGTGGAGCGTGGATGATGTGGGTTGCATAGGCCTTAAGCTTCTCTACCCCAATGGAAGATTGCAACATCTTTTCGCTTTGCCGGGCTGCAAAGTTATTGCATCACACCCTTACAAGGGTGCTGAGCCTAATCAAAGCAGTCTATTCAATGCAGTACTAAAGGTGCCAGCTGTCACCGGTGCTTATATAATGATGAAAAGCGAGGTTTTTACCAAAGTAGGGGGGTTTGATGAGACTCTAGGTAGTGCAGGTCAAGATATTGATCTATGTTTAAAAGCAAGAGCATTAGGCTACTCAATTATCTCTATGGCGAAACTTAGCGGAATTCACTATGAGAGCTACTCCCGTAGAAATAATAAGCTGAACCCCGAAGAAATCACCTATTTTTATACCAAGTGGCTATCCTACCTAAGACAAAATTCCTTCATCCCAAAAAATCACAGTAACTGGACGGAAACACCTTGCTATAATTTTGGTGGTGGCTCATATCCATGGGAAAGAGTAATTAATTTATGACATGGAGTGCCAGAGTGCATCAATCGGCTTACTCTTTATAAATATTCCTTGCAAAGTCACCAGGAAATTTATATATAAGCATCTCTCCGCACCCGTAGCTCAGCTGGATAGAGCATCAGACTACGAATCTGGAGGTCGGGCGTTCGAATCGCTCCGGGTGCGCCATATTTCTTATCAATAAAATCTTCCCTACATCCAGACTTTTTCAATTTATTCCTTTCCCTAGCGTTTGGGGAATGAGATGATTTACAGAGCAGCAATAAGCCCATGCGTGACTACTTCAATGAAACCTAAACAAAAGGACTAATTTTGAATGAGCAGCACTAAGGGAATCATTCTAGCCGGTGGTTCAGGCACCAGGCTACATCCCCTCACAATCTCCACCAGCAAGCAACTGCTACCCGTATATGACAAACCCATGATTTACTATCCTTTATCAGTGCTTATGCTGGCTGGTATAAGAGATATCCTAGTTATAACAACTCCCGATGATGCTGAGAGTTTCCGGCGCTTGTTAGGAGATGGATCGCAGTGGGGATTGAATTTCACCTATGCCGAACAGCCCATGCCAGAAGGTCTAGCCCAAGCTTTTATCATAGGTGAATCATTTATTGGGAATAATAATTGTTGCCTGATACTGGGTGATAATATTTACTTTGGCCATGATATCACGAAATTTCTACAAAAAGCTGTTGAAAGGCAAAAAGGCGCTACAGTTTTCGGTTATTATGTAAAAGACCCTGAAAGATACGGAGTTGCTGAATTTAACGAGAAGGGTCAAGTCGTATCCCTTGAAGAAAAACCTCAGCATCCCAAATCCAGCTATGCCGTCACGGGACTCTATTTCTATGACAACGAGGTTGTTTCCATGGCAAAAAGCCTGAAACCTTCCCATCGTGGCGAATTGGAAATAACCGATATAAACAAGATCTATCTAGCTAAAAACATGCTCCATGTTGAACTTTTAGGCCGCGGTACCGCCTGGCTTGATACAGGTACCCACGAGTCACTTCTTGATGCCCATAATTTTGCTGCAGCTATTGAAAAGCGGCAGGGGTTGAAAATAGCCTGCCCCGAAGAGATCGCCTGGCGCCTAGGATTTATCACTACTGAGCAGCTCGATCGTCAAGCCGACAAACTGCTAAAAAGCGGGTATGGCAGCTACTTAAAGGAACTAATACTTCGTGAAGCCCATTAATTTAATTACACGCTCCTTTTTGGAGTTTAACAATGAAAAATCGATTCCAAGCCCCTGTTAAGCATCCTAAAGTAGAACCTCTTATGAGCCAGGAGCGTATTTAGCCTATGGATACTGCACAAGAACTAAACCGCCAAGAGCAGCCTCAAACTAGAGCTGATTTTTCTCCCCAAAGCGACGATGCAACAACTTCACCCAACCGGGTGATACTCTACATCACGCGTCCTGAGGAAACTAAAAACTGCAACTTTTGGATAGGCTTGTTCAAAAAGGGTAGCATTCATCCCAGTGCTTTGTATGATTTTAAGAGTATTGAAGAAGTATATTATAGAGCTGTCACTGAAGGTCTAGATGATGCAGAGCCGTTATTAATCTCGAATACAGAAAAATTTCCTCCCGAGCATTTTTACTTCATTCCCCATGAAACCTTTATTCACTCTCCCGAGCGATTAATCGCCCAAATACTCGACACGCTCTCAGCAATGAACCCCATCCGTGCCGGGCTTTACTTTTCTCCAGACCTCATCAATAAGGCTGAATGCTTAAACCTTTTGAAGCAAGTATTGATCTCCTGTAAGAATGCTCCCACTAGAGAATTCTACTTGTTTGCAGGTAAACACGGCATTAATTCGGTCCTAAATACTGCCATTGATGTGAAGCATGAACTTCTGAATCAAATAGAAGTTTTGGTATTTCACTGAAATAACTTTATAAACACGTGAAATTAAATAGTCTTTTATTGCCACAACACAGATGATGCGATCATTTTTCGTATCAGGTAAGAATTCATTCGAACGAATGCATTAGTGACAAAGGCAAGTCGAGTATTTTTGCCATGAACCCAGCCTAAAAGTAAGTGCAGCGATCCTCCCTTAATTATGCATCAACATGATCTGCTTATTTTTTACACAAAAAAGCAATGTAAGTAAACGCACAGCAAAAAACAGATATTTTCAGTTGCGCATATCTATAAAGAAATGAATGAGGGTCGGGTCAGAAGAATTAGTTTACCCAGCCAAAACCTAAGGGAATCACAATATACCGCCCGCCACTGCCTCGGCCATGAAGCACCGCCCACCGTTACTAAGGATTTAGCTCTGTTTCAGGTGAGTTACAGGGATCTAACGCAGTTATCCACAAAATATTTCAAGCTGTGGATAAATTGTGGATAAATTAACACTGTTAAAAGAAGCTGGATCGGACTGCGATGGAGTATCACAAAAAAACAGCAGACGAATCAGGGATAATGCTCAAAAATTAAGCAGGAAAGCAAAGAATAGGGTAGGGGAACTTGCATGAAAATGGCGGAGAGAGAGGGATTCGAACCCTCGGACCAGTTGCCCAGTCGCATCCTTAGCAAGGATGTGCATTCGGCCACTCTGCCATCTCTCCAAAATAGTACTCTTTACTGGCGGAGGGAGAGGGATTCGAACCCCCGGTGAGTTGCCCCACAACGGTTTTCAAGACCGCCGCCTTCAACCACTCGGCCATCCCTCCACTATATCCTGTTGAGGATCATGAACTACATCCTTCCAACCTTCACCAAGAACCTTCTGGCTATCAGATTTGTATGGACGAAGTTTCGTGCTTCAACACCTAGGTCCCCCTAGACTCCACACCTAGGCCAGTTCCTGACCCGCAGCCTCTTGGCGGCTGTACCATTCTCAAAATATGCAAACCTTACGGCTTCCAAAGGACATGCTGATAATACTTTCAGCTTTCCAGCACTGCTAGGATCGCTCAAATCAAATAATTCTTCAAATCAATTATTTATCTTCTACGAATGCTAGCCCTCACTACCAGTCAAGCTTCCAGTTATAGCACTAGCCTGCGATTTGGTAGAGGAAGTTTTTATATCACCAATGTAAGATGATGCAACGACTTTTTTCTATTTAGATCAAAAAAACTATCAGAACCAATATTTTGGTAAAACCCAGCGGGTACCCGTTAACTTAGGCGCGCATCGAGCGTAATCTCTGAATCCGCAGCTCCAGAGGAGGGTGGGTACTGAGAAGCGCCATCAATTTCGAACCCTTGCTGGAGATTTTTAATGCCGCAATTTCAGGATGCTGATTGTTGTTTAAATCAACGCCGGTACGAAGCTTTTGCAAGGCCGCTTCCATCTTGCCACGTCCTGCTAACCGTGCACCGCCAGCATCGGCACGAAATTCTCGTTGTCTTGAAAACCAAGCGACAACGACTGAACCTAGAATTCCGAAAAGGATTTCAAACAAGAATACCACCATCATATGGGCAAACCACCCAAGGCCTTCCCCCTCTTCATCATCACCGCGAAATACTTGACTTACTGCAAAGGCAGCAATACGGGCAAAGAACATCACAAAAGCGTTAATGACTCCTTGAATTAAAGTCATGGTTACCATATCACCATTAGCAATATGAGCGACCTCGTGGCCCAACACACCTTCCACTTCTTCCCGGGTCATATGGCGTAACAGCCCTTCAGAAACGGCTACTAAAGAATTATTTTTACTCGACCCCGTGGCAAAAGCATTGAGTTCCTGCCCGGGATAGATCCCAACTTCAGGCATTTTACCAAGTCCAGCTCCTTTAGCTAACCGATGAACCGTACGCACCAGCTCACCGTACTCTCCACCAGCATGAGCATCAATAATCTGAACCCTCATACTCCACTTGACTATTGATTTCGACAAGAGCAGAGAAATAAACGCTCCACCCATGCCCCAAACCAAGCACAGTACCATTAAGCTTTCGTAATTGATGCGGCCTCCGGAGAGGTAATAAGGGTCGATCCCTAAAATCCGAAAGATAATGCTCGACACGATCGAAATCGTAACTATCACCGCGATATTTACAAGCGCGAATACAGCCCATCGCCTCATGTTAAATAACTCCCATTATTAATTTTGACGAACTATAAGCGCCTACTAGACGCGCTAAGTCAATCTATATCCGCTTATCACTTTGTCAAATCAACTATGAAAAAAATGTAAGTGTAATGCAACTATTGCAACTTATTGCTGCGGCTAGATGCCACTGCTTCACCGGGTATGATCGGTTTGGGTAAGTTCATAGAAATAGCCAGATTTTGAATGATTCTCGCCACCTCTTTATTACCGCTATCTGCGGGAAGCCAAGCCGCTTGCAGTTTATTCTCACCAATGCTTTTCCAAGTTTCTATACTATTATGGACAGTTACGTCTACAATATTAAAGGACCTTTTCTTAAGTCTTAGGGATACTTTATTGCGGTATACTTTATCAGCAAGATAAAAAGTATCCCATTCAGTGGTGATGATTCCGGAACGGCGATCAACGATTGTAAGATTATAATTCTCCAGCAAAATATCTAGGGTATTGTTCCATACATTAGCAAATGGTTGATAAAACCTGAATGTATTGGAGTCTAAGGGAATAATATGCTGCTGATTATGAACACTAGTCTGCTTTTTGTCATGACTCTTTCGCGATCCATACTTATCGATATAGCTTGTTGAACACCCTCCCAAGAGACTGACAATCAAGAAAAAAAATAAAAGTTGCTTGGACCCTGCAATCATGAAACCTCCTCAATATATTAAGGGAGAACAAAACCTATGGTAGTGCATGACGCTTGAAGCAATTTGGCAATTTACGTTTGTACTGTTCCTCGCCTTTATAACCAAGCTATTGTCTCATAGCTTTTGCTTCCCTTAAAAAGGGGCTCCCCCGGGAGCCTTGTCCATTATCCTAGTAAGTCTTTGACCACATCACGCTCTGCTAGTAGCTCATCACGAGTAGCTGCTATTTTAGCTTTCATAAAGTCAGTGAGCTCTACGTCCTGTTTTATTTCGTAGGAACCATCACCATTCGACCGAATAGGCATAGAAAACATCAAGCCTTTGGGTACATCATAACACGTTCCATCACTGGGAACAGCAGCAGAGAACCATTTGCCTGCAGGTGTTTTCTCAGTAAATCTTTTTACATGATCGATACAGGCTGATGCCGCTGATGCCGCTGATGACTTGCCCCTAGCAGCAATAATCGATGCTCCCCTTTTTTGCACAGTTGTAAAGAAATCTCCCTCCAACCAAGTCCTGTCGGTGATCACATCTTGAAGGGGTTTTCCTGAAATAGTGGCAGCCTCAAAGTTGGGTACCATGGTAGAGGAATGATTACCCCAAATAATAAGATTGCCAACCGCAGCAACGCCAACAGTCGCTTTTTTCGCCAATTGAGCTTTTGCACGATTTTCATCAAGCATAGTCATGGCTGAAAACCGTGTTGCTGGTACTTCACGACAGTTATGCTGTGCAATCAAAGCATTAGTATTGCAGGGATTCCCTACAACGACGCAGCGTACATCGCTAGCGGCTTTTGCTAAAGCCTTACCCTGCGCTACAAAAATGGGACCGTTTTCCTTGATCAGATCATTCCTCTCCATACCAGGGCCACGAGGCTTCGAGCCAACCAGAAGTGCCCAATTAATTCCATCGAATCCCGCTTCAGGACTGTCATAAATGTCAACCCCGGATAAAGTAGGGAAGGCGCAGTCATCCAGCTCCATAGCGGTTCCTTCAGCAGCCTTAACTCCTTGCGGCAGTTCTACTAAATTAATATGAACAGGAGTGTCTGAACCAAACAGCTCTCCTGCAGCTATACGAAATAGAAGGGAATATCCAATTTGTCCAGCAGCTCCTGTAACAGCCACACGAATAGGTTTTGTCATAATGACTTACTCCTTTACCGATATTCAAAACGCATCCTATGTTTACCTTTTTATGGACATGAGGCAATCTTATTCGTTTCCCTGGTTATTCGTAATCAATTCAAGCCTCGGTCGCGTCCTTTGGGTGCGTCGGCTGTTCAGGGTCCAATAATCGGTTGCCGGATTATATCCTGGCAGCTCAGACCAGTGAACACTGCGATTATTGTGGATGAAATGCAAAATATCCACAGAGCGCCGTGAGCGCAGCTCTGCCCGACAGCTGGGGCAAGCAAAGACATGCATTTTTTTCCCCTGGAATTTTATAGCAATTTTTTTAAAAGACTTTAGGGAGAAGGGGCGTGAACAAAAGTAGCATCCGGTGACGGGGGCTTTACTATTTTCTACGGCAGCGCATAATTTTTGTAAATCTTTGCGATGGGCAAATTCGCTAAGGAATTTTTCCCGACACTTTTTGATACGATTCTCCAAATTTAAAATCATAGGCTCCATGCTCCGGACTAACTCCCCTTTATCACTGAGCGGAGGAATTTTGTTCAGCGCCACAAGCAAGGATTCCAACATCTTTAGAGTATCTTCATAGTAATAGAAGCTACTGTCCGCTTTTATGTGCTGGACCAAATTACCCAGCTGATTAACCTGCACGGTCATTGTCTCTATTTTCGCGATATATTGGATATATAGTCGTCTATAGTTTACTACTTCCACATAAGTACGCTGTCGTTTCAACAGTCGGTATGATAGGCCGAGAAACCCAAGACATACTATAATGATAGCTATATCTAAGCCTGCCACAATCCCCTCACTTTTTTTTGCTCCACTACCTAATTTTCAGAACGAGAAAAGTTAACTTGCAATATTTATTAAGTTTTTTAGTGCCCTGAGGCCTAAAATTGAGGTTAATCGTAAAAAAAGACTATTCCAATAGCGATCTTTACCAATAAAAAATCGACTCAGCTTGACCGAGACCATAAGACTGAATTATAAGAGTGACAGTCAAGATCGTTTTTTTGACGGATTTTCCGGCATGGCCATAATGTCACATCAACATACTAAAATCAAGTTTACCTCCACTGAAGATGGTATCCACTTGGATGGTTCTATTCTTTGGTTAGATTCGCAATATACACGAGATCTCTCATTCCTTTCAAACGCCCACATGAATCAGGGGCGGTTCAATTCCCGCGTCGTTGCCACGGAAGAAACGTTAAAAATATTAGAGATATATCGGAAAAAACCCCAAGCTTTAATATGTCAATACAATCATCCTTTTGCCATAGGTCCCCTAGGAATGGAGCTGCTGCCTTCAGGGGTGGGGCTAGGAGGAGCTTCGCTGTGGGTCATAACTAAGGATAAAAACATTTTCTATGCGCCTTACTTGCAAGCTCATAGAACTGAGGTTGCACGACAAATGCAAATTCGCCCCGCTGACGTCATGGTCATCTCTGCAAAAAAACCATATAGTAGTCAATCGTCTCATCAACGCAAAAATGAAAAAGAAGCCATTCTAACCAAGATATTATCCCTCATCCAGTTGAATCAAAGACCAATTGTCCTTTGTGAAGCCTTTCCCACTGCTCAAGAACTTACAAAGTTGTTCTCGGAAGAAGGGATCACTCCCGATGTTTTTCCAACGATACATAGAATTAATAAAATCTATGAAGACTATGGACTCCCCCTCGGAAAGTTTAATCAGCTATCGTCTCATTCAAAGGGGGAAGTGATCATCCTTCCCATTTCCAAATATCAATGGAACACAAAGAAGCCTCTGCCGCAAGGACCCGTGATCAATGTATTCGATGCAACCCACCACCAACAGATTGATAGTATTTTCCGCAAACCAGTCGCTAATTTTTTACTCCCAAGCTCTTGTGAAGGAGTAGAATTAAAGGAAATTATCTCTGAGGTAAGCCCCCAAGTACTCTATATTTTTGGCCCCTACGCCAAAGATTACGCCAAGCACTTAAAACACACCGCTCCCACAGTAACCCCCTTGTTTCCCAGCCATCTACCTTCACTTTTCTGATCGGAAAAAAAGAATTTTTTAACTGTTATTGTGGTTTTTTTATATCAAATATTAGTTATTTCCGAACAAGCCCAATACCACTCGATTGCATCTAGACACTTACTAAACGCCTGGCTATGTAAAGAGTCATCATCACCGGAACCAAGAGGTTCCAGAGCCTGCCCCAGTCCTCGGATGGGGTAGGCTCACCATTTTCCAACAAATGTCTAAACTATTGCCAGTTTAAGTCTTATATTTTCAGATAGTTATCATGGCTATGTCTTTGCAACCTGGCGTGTAGCATTGCTGTTTGCTGATATATGTGGAGTTCAAAATGCTAAAATCAAATGCCTCTATGCAAGAAGGAGCCTTCCTCTCCCTCTACCAATTTCCCCGATTTCTCAATCCTACTTGGCGCGTGATATACCAGGAAGCCGTAAGGGGTAACCATCTTATTTTTAAAAATTTTCTAGCAGCTGATCGGATACAGAGACTGACCTTAGATCGGATCTCGTGGCATCAAAATCATTGTGATGAGGTCGAACAATGCTTTGCCGCTATGCTTTTATCCTCAGATATGAAGGAGATTATAAGATTAGCGAAGTCCATTTCTGCCAAAAACCAGACACTTCTTTATGACATCTATCAAAGAACTATTCAGAATTGGAGTTGGGATCTAAAAAATAGCTTGAATTAAGAAACGACGAACGCAAGATCCCTTCATTTGGGACTTGAGAGTGATGGCTATCACCTGATAGTGAAGATGAGAGTAGCTGTACTTTCAGCGATTTGCAGGTGATAGCCCTACTGCTCCGTGTTAGAATAGAACCTGACGACATGGAGAGTAATTATGACTGAACTAAGCTCTGAGCTAGTCCCTTCAAAAGAGCCGAAACACCCCAAAAAAAATTTTAAACTTCCTAGCCCTCCTCAGGAAGATTTTTCCCGCGAAGTGATCTTTTGCATGATGGCATTCGTCAGCATCTATGCCTTTATATCCCTCATCAGTTACTCACCCTTGGACCCTTCGTGGTTAAGCGAAACGATTCCCCCGGGGAAAAATAATAACTGGGGAGGAAACATTGGCTCCTATGGTTCTGGCTTATTTGTCTTCCTGTTAGGCGTTTGCTCCTTACTACTCCCTCTGCCTTTACCATCAATGAGCTATGCATACCTAAGACGGAAACCATTTCCTTTTGCAAAGTCGCGCATCGCTGGTTGGCTCATGTTCATACTAAGTTTAACAGCCCTTATCACAAAATACTTTTCCTATATTACCATCGATAGCTTTCCTATCCCCATAGGGGGATTACTGGGAAGTGTCATCCATGAAAACCTGTCTTGGTACCTAGGCTCCCATGGTGAACAAGTATTCTTATTTACCAGTATGTTTACTGGCTTAATTCTATTATCACGTAAAGCGTTGATCAAAGAGAGCCTGCTGTGGCTAAAACATACCACAACAAAACTTCTTCGCAGGAAGAACTTAAAAAAGAATCCCATTGTAGCAAGTTCCGATCATACTCACGCCACTGCTACTCCAACGGATAGCTTGCAACAAAGCCTTGCAGCAGAACAAAGCTTGACTGCTGATATTCCTATTAAGGCGCAGGACCCTGTGGGAAATGCCGATGCAGTAGCGAGTACGCGAAAAATCCCTAAGGTTTTAGAAAAAATGAGAAGGCCCCAAAAGGTGAAGCCTCCCTCCTTACCTTTGGTATCACCAAGTACTCCAGAGGCTCAATACACACCACCTTCAGCAACCATTTTTAAAACTGCTGGCAATCAAGGCCAACTGAGTGAAGAGCAGCAGCGAGAATTTCAAGAAACTGCAGCGCAACTGGTTAAGGCCTTTGGTGAGTTTGGAATTCAGGGTAAGGTGATTGCCATCCAGCCGGGACCAGTCGTAGCCGTTTATGAATTTCAAGCCCTTGCGGGCACAAAACTTTCAAAAGTTACGGGGTTAATTGAAGATATAGCCCTAGCACTGAGGGTAGATTCTATTTTTATAAATCCGGTGTCAGGGAAACGAGCCCTTGGCATCCAAGTCCCCAACAGAAAGCGAGAGACTGTTTTCCTCGGCGATATCGTATCTGCTGATAACTTCAAGAAATCAACCTCACCACTTACCTTTGCCATGGGCAAAAATCTAAGTGGAGAACCCATATGTGAAGACTTAGCAAAGATGCCTCACCTGTTAGTTGCTGGACAAACAGGTTCAGGAAAGTCAGTAGCTATCAATTCGCTGCTCTGCAGCATCATCATGAAATCCAATCCTCAAGAAGTGAAAATGGTCCTGGTCGACCCTAAGATTCTGGAGTTGAAGATCTACGAGGGAATTCCTCATCTTATGATGCCTGTGATCACTGAAGCTCCCAAAGCCTCTTTAGCCTTGAAGTGGGCCTGTTATGAAATGGATCGCCGCTATAAGCTCATGGAACTTGCCAAGGTTCGTCATATTTCAGGTTTTAATAGCTTTTGGGATAGTGCTTCACGGCAAGATAAAGACCATATTAAAACCTTAGCCGAACAGGAAAATATTGGCAGACTCCCGTTTATAGTTATTGTGATTGACGAATTAGCTGATTTGATGCTCACCGCCCCCAAAGACGTGGAATCATCGATCCAACGTTTGGCACAAAAGGCGCGTGCCAGCGGCATCCACCTTGTATTGGCAACCCAACGACCTTCGGTAGATGTCATTACTGGGGTTATTAAAGCCAACCTGCCCTGCAGATTATCATTTAAAGTTTTTTCAAGGGGTGATAGTCGCACTATTTTAGATAGCATGGGTGCCGAAAGACTCCTTGGTAAAGGGGATATGCTCTTCCTTAAGCCTGGAACCAGTAGACTCCAACGGATTCAAGGTGCATTTTTAGAAGATCGGGAAGTATTGGAAATGGTTGATTCGATTAAGCCTCAAGAAGAAGTCACTTTTGACGAGACAGCGATTTCTTGGATCGAAGAAGAATATGAACGTCAAAGCGGAACAGACAGTAATGTCATCGATGATTCTGATGGAGAAGATCCTAAATGGGATGCAGCCATATCCATCGCCCAAAGACAGGGGGCCATCAGCGCCTCTTTCTTACAGAGATCCCTAAAAATAGGTTACAACCGCGCGGCACGGATCGTCGAGCACATGGAATCTCAAGGTTTGATAGGCGCAGCGGATGGATCTAAGCCCCGGAAGTGGCTGGGCCCTAACTGAGAGAACAAAGCCGTCAGTTCTTGACCCATCGATTGCCATGAGAACAAGGATTTGCCGAGAGCGGCGCGACGCTGTCTGGTAGCAGTATCTTCCTGGTGAGCTGCCACCAAGAAATTCTGTAATGAAGCGGCTATTTCGCGACCATTCTGACCGCGATAGGAGTAGCCCACTGTGGGTTCAATTAGGCATTCCTCAAGGGACCCAGCTCCAGAAACAAAAATTGGTACCCCACACATCACAAACTCCTCCGCCACCCGACAGATAACTTCCGAGCCCAAGCTCGACACAACACCAATGGTGCTTGTCGCCATGGCTTCGCGGATATCAGGGAGGCGATGGGGGATTAGCTCCCAATCGGTTCCGGTAATCAAGCCCACATCTTCAGCAAAGCCGAAGAGCTGATCCACTGAAATATTTGCCGGTTCCCCGATTACACGCAACAAGGGACGCGGCAAGTGGGAGGCCCAAGCTTTTAGTAGCAGTGAAAAATATAGGAAGAAGGTGGCATGACCTTTAACGGGGTCCAAGCGCCCCACAATAGTTAGCACCGGCCTTTCTCCCCTAGACTCGCCATTGAAAAAAAACTTTTTGGTATCGCAACCTAAGGGCACAGCAGTGGTATTAGCATGGAAAGGAAGGAATTTCTCCCGCAAAGAAACCGCAGGGGTGATCACACCAGTTACATGGCTATGACCGAGAAAAAATCGCCATTTATTTACAGGTTTTACCAAATCAGCATCCTGACCCTTAAAACGATAAATGGGTAGATCGTGCGCAAGGCGGCAAAGGCTGGTCTCCGGCCCCCCATAGACTATGATAATATCGGGTTTGATAGCTTTCTTTAGAGCCCTGAATCGCTTCACTCCCCCAAGCCCAAAGTTCTTGAAGGGAAAACAACTCAGACCTAGGCTCATAGCACGCTCTACGGCTGGCTTCCCTTCTAGACCTGAATAAATATTCTCCCACCCCGATAGCGTCAAAGCTTTGGCGCTACTCAGTGAATACTCTGTAATGGCTGAGTTCCAACGATTCGAATTAATGTGCCACACACGTTTCATAGGTGGTTTCTCTTTTCGATAAGCTTAGCATACTTGATATAGGTATAAAGGCTGCTGATCAATGCATAGGTATAGCCTGGATAACCGTCCAAAAACCCTAATCGTAAAACATAGCGATTAAAAAACTCAACCCAAGGACGTAGGAGATGACTGAACAGAAAAACTGACTTTTGCTTGTTCAAATGGTTCGTTGCAATAGCTGAGGTATAGTAATTAAACCGTTCAAAATAATCTTCGAGGTTTTTGTAGGAATAGTGCAGAAGGGTAGGGCCTTTGAGTAAACGGGGTTTGCTTCTCGGCACTTGGACAACTTCATGAATCGAGCCTTCATATCTCGCCTCAGCTCTTCGGTACAGCCGCAAAGGCTTGTCTTTAGTCTTACCAAACCTCAAGGTTTTCGTCATAAAACTTAAGCGCCGCGATATGTAAAAAGCTTGGTGCCCCGACTTTTGAGCCTGCTCCAGAATTTTGTCATCCCAACCCAGAAGCTGCTCATCGGCGTCTATAGATAGAACCCAACTACAATTGGCTTTACTGAGGGCAAAGTTCTTTTGATCGGCATGGCTGGTAAAATGGCGTTGATAGGTGATGCAATGCCAGCGTTTAGCTATATCCAAGGTACTATCGGTCGAAAAGGAATCAACCACGATAATTTCACTGTTTTGGGGTAAGCTCCGCAAACACCGCTCTAAATTATCTTGCTCATTTTTGGTGATAATGATCACAGAAAGATCATAGGGCACATCCAAGTCTACACCTTTTCCTTATCTAAAACGGCGCAGTTGTAGCCGTCCAATAATCCTGATTGCCTTGATCGCGTATTAGCACGGGGTATCCCGCCATGGAACCCATATCCTTCCGATAGGTACTTAGTACAACCACGCTTGAGTATCTACTTCTTTTCACGATGCGACCAATAGCCACAATGTAGTTATACTTGTTTTTTATTTCAACAAAATCGCCAACTCTCCCTGTCGCAGGCTTTATTGTACAATATACTTTTCTTTGTTTCTGATTTTTGACTTTTAGGCTCTGCTTTACTTTCTTGCAGACCTGCACCTGAGAGGCAAAACTGACATAAGAAAGAAGGGTCATAGATCCAGCACACGCTAATAACACAAATACAACAAGTCGCATCCATTTTTTAAAAGACATCATGAGGAACTCCGCAACAACTGGTAATCAACAACAACAGGATTCAGTATAAAAGGGGAAAACCTTTCAGGAGGGGGTCTGCAATCCCTATACCGATAATTATCTTATAAATTATAGCATGTTATGACATAAAGACTAGGGAGGAAGGGCGACTATTGTCAAAAAACTGAACACCTTGCCGAGGCTTTAGCTCCAGTTCATCATTGTCTTTTTTTCCTGTTCGGGGCAGAGTTGGGCCATGGTAACCGGCTATGGAAAGGCGTTAAGATGACCAGCCAAATACTCCGAAGAACTCCCATCTATAATCTTCACCTTGAACTGAGCGCTCGCATGGTCCCCTTTGGGGAATGGGAGATGCCTATTCAGTATCAGAGCGTCATCAAGGAGCATCATGCTGTGCGCTCCCACAGTGGAATTTTTGATGTTAGCCATATGGGTGAGATATTTATTTCTGGACCCGATGCCCAGCGCTTTTTGCAGTATATTACCATCAACGATATCAATCGTCTCGAACCCGGCAAGGGGCAATATACAGCAATGCTAAACGCATCCGGAGGCATGGTGGATGATCTTATTATTTACCAGATTGCACCCGCAAAATATCTGCTATGTGTGAATGCAGCCAACGATACAAAAGATTTCCAGTGGGTGAGTCGTCAAGCCAATGGTTTTGATATCAAAATTGATCATCAATCCGAGCAGTGGGGGCAGATAGCTGTCCAAGGACCCCAATCTAGTGAAGTGATCACAGCCCTATTTTCAGGAAGTACTCTAAACCAAGTAACATCATTAAACTACATGGAAATTATAGCCATCAACTTGTTTAACCATGACGCATTCATCGCCCGTACAGGTTATACAGGAGAAAAGGGTTATGAACTTTATGTTCCCACAGAAATCGCTGAAAAAACTTTCAAAGCCTTAAGCCAAGCATCCACTCCCATAGGGCTTGGGGCGCGCGACACTTTGCGCCTAGAAGCTTGCTACCTTCTCTATGGAAACGACATGGATGATGGCGTGTCACCCATCGAAGCCGGCATTGGCTGGGCTACTCGTATGGATTGTGGAGAGTTCATTGGTAAAGATCACGTCATCAAGCACAAGGAACCAAACACCAAGCGGCGGCAAATGATTGCTTTTACCTTAAAGGATAAAGGGGTAGCCCGTGCCGGAATGGATATTTATCAAGGAAATCGTAAAATTGGGACCGTTACCAGTGGTGGCCATCTACCAAGCTTAGGAATTTCTGGTGGTATGGCCCTCATCGAGAAAGGTTCTGCCACTCTAGGTGATGATATTTTTATCGATATTCGGGGTAAAAGAAAGCTTGCTCAGGTAGCAAAGAAACCCCTATATTCAGCTAAGCTTAAATAGTATCTCTAGTAACTATATTTTTTCTCACCTCTCATTTTATGGAAGGATATCTATATGGCATACCCTAAGGATTTAAAATATACCAAGGATCACGAGTGGATGAAAGTTACCGGGGAAACTGCCCTGATCGGTATTACCGATTATGCCTTAGAGCAATTGGGTGACGTCGTTCATATCGAACTCCCTGAGGTTGGTGATGAGTTTAGCTCTGGCTCCACCTTCGGTACCATTGAATCAACAAAAACTGTTTCTGATCTTTACATGCCAGCCACCGGGGAAGTGGTTGAGGTCAATTCCGACATTGAAGATGCCTTAGAAACCCTAGCAGACAGTCCCTACGATAAGGGGTGGTTGATTAAAATCAAGTTTAATAAGCTTGATGAAGATCTTCTAACAGCTGAAGAGTACGAAAAATTTACCGCAGAAGATGAGTAGGTGGGATCGTCCCACCCTTTCCCTATCTAGTTTTTTACGTTACTGATACTTCCTACTCCCTGATTGCCTTTTAGCATCTTTTTGTATAGATTAGCTGCCTATTCTCTCTAGATATCTCAACCTATAAGGTGGCGGTCTATGGCAAATCTCTGGCAATCGGCAAATACTAAGAACCCCTTTTCAAATCGGCACATTGGGCCTAATCTATTGCAGCAAAAAGCGATGCTAGAAGAGCTAGGCTACGGCTCGATCAACAAACTAGTCGATACAGCGGTCCCCGAGCAAATTCAAAACAAATCGGCAATGGATCTTCCAGAAGCCACTGGGGAAACAGAAGCTCTCCAAGAACTTAAAAGCATGATGGGACGCAATAAAGTACTAAGATCGCTCATCGGAATGGGCTACTACGACACAGAGACTCCTCCGGTCATTAGCCGTAATATACTAGAAAATCCAGCTTGGTATACACAGTACACGCCTTATCAAGCAGAAATTGCTCAAGGACGCCTGGAAGCATTGTTAAATTTCCAGACAATGATCTGTGAACTGACAGAGCTGGACTTAGCAAATGCTTCCTTACTGGATGAGGGAACTGCTGCCGCCGAGGCAATGAACCTTGCCTTCAATCAAGCAAAGAAAACCCAATCCAACAAGTTTTTCGTCTCGCAAAACTGCCACCCTCAAACTATTGGGGTTGTTACAACGAGAGCTCGCGCCTTAGGCATAGAAGTGATTGTCGATGATGAGGCGAAGTTTGACTTCAGTCAGAATCCGTTTGGGCTATTATTACAGTATCCTGGCACGAATGGACAAGTGATAGATTATTCTGTACTCATTCACGCGGCTAAGGCAGCAGGAGCTATCGTTACCGTGGCCACTGACCTGTTGGCGTTAACTATACTGAAGTCACCCAAAGAAATAGGCGCAGATATAGCTGTGGGTAGCTCCCAAAGATTTGGTGTACCTCTCGGTTATGGTGGCCCCCATGCTGGCTTTTTTGCCACTAGCTCTCGATATATGAGAAAGATTCCGGGACGGATTGTTGGGGTTTCAAAAGACTCAAAAGGCCGCCAAGCATATCGGCTATCATTACAAACCAGAGAACAACATATTCGCCGCGATAAGGCGACTAGTAATATTTGTACGGCACAGGTTCTGCTAGCCATCATGTCTTCAATGTATGCTGTTTACCACGGTCCTCAGGGTTTAATGGTCATTGCCGAGCGAACCCATGCTTGCGCTTCCTTATTCGCCTTAGCTATGGAGGAGCTTGGTATATCTCTTGAATCAAAGATTTTTTTCGATACTGTTACCGTAGTAGTCCCTCCCCAGCAAGCTGATGAGATTATGGAAAATGCTCTGCGTGCGGGATTTAATCTGAGGCGTTTGGCTAAGGGAAAAATTAGCGTCGCTTTTGATGAAAAATCCAGTCGTCCGGAAGTGGAAGTTGTGTGCCGCTTCTTCGGAAAATTGGAGCGTTCCCTCGAGGAGATTAGTCGTGGCAAGCAAGCCATCCTAACGGATGATTGGCGTCGCAGCTCACCTTGTTTAAAGCATGAAATTTTTTCACGCTATCATTCGGAAACAGAAATGATGCGCTACATCCGTAAGCTAGAGTCACGGGATTTGTCTTTGACGCGATCGATGATCCCTTTAGGCTCTTGCACCATGAAGCTCAATGCTGCGGCCGAATTAGTACCGATTACCTGGCCTGAAATCAACAACATTCACCCCTTTGTACCAATGTCACAGGTTGCGGGGTATCACACCTTATTTCAGCAGCTAGAATCTTGGCTATCTGAAATCACCGGCTTTGATGCCATATCCCTACAACCAAACTCGGGAGCACAGGGTGAATTTGCAGGGCTTATGGTTATAAGTAAATACCTGGCATCAAAGGGACAAGGACATCGCAATATTTGTCTTATCCCCGCATCGGCCCATGGAACCAATCCTGCTTCTGCGGTTTTAGCTGGTATGCAGGTTGTTGTGACTAAATGCGATGCTGAAGGCAATATTGATATTGCCGATATGCGTTCCAAGGCTGAAAAATATCAAGAGAATCTTGCTGCCCTGATGATAACGTATCCCTCTACTCATGGTGTTTTCGAAGACGGTATCATGGAGATCTGCGATATCATTCATAAGAATGGGGGGCAAGTTTATATGGATGGTGCCAACCTTAACGCCCAACTCGGCTTATGCAAGCCGGGACTGATAGGGCCGGACGTTTGTCATATGAATCTGCATAAGACATTTTGTATACCCCATGGTGGAGGCGGTCCTGGAGTAGGTCCCATTGGTGTAAAGTCACACCTTGCTGATTTTCTACCGGATCATCCCGTGGTGGACATGCAGATTAAAGAAGGGGTAGGACCGATCTCGGCAGCACCCTGGGGGAGCCCCAGCATCCTTCCCATATCCTGGATGTATATTCGTATGATGGGGGAAAAAGGATTACGATTAGCCACAGAAAATGCCATTCTTAATGCAAACTATATAGCCAAAAAGCTCTCAGGAGTTTATCCTGTGGTCTATCGTGGTAAGGCAGGACTAGTAGCTCATGAATGTATCATCGATCTGAAAGATGTGAAAAAATCCGCAAATGTCACAGAAGAAGATGTCGCTAAACGGC
Source organism: Pseudobacteriovorax sp. (assembly GCA_050293845.1). Classification (GTDB taxonomy): domain Bacteria; phylum Bdellovibrionota_B; class Oligoflexia; order Oligoflexales; family Oligoflexaceae; genus DT-89. Next base: position 55,931 of record JBNKNM010000006.1, read on the forward strand.
TGATTGATTACGGATATCATGCCCCTACCGTATCCTGGCCTGTGCCTCATTCTATGATGATCGAACCTACCGAGTCAGAATCAAAAGCAGAGCTTGACAGATTCTGCAGAGCTATGATCAGTATTCGCCAAGAAATCAAAGATATTGAAGACGGAGTCGTGGACCGAAAAGATAATCTTCTTAAAAATGCTCCCCATACGGCCAGCGATATCTGCAATGAGCATTGGGAGCATAGCTATTCCCGTGAGCAAGCTGGATATCCAATGGATTGGGTTGGGGATAACAAGTTCTGGCCCCATGTGTCTCGCATTGATAATGCCTTTGGAGACCGAAACGTCGTCTGTTCCTGCCCCCCATTGGAAAATTATCAAAGTTAAAAAATAATGCCCGGTCCCTGACCGGGTTTTTTCTTAAAAAAGAATCATACCTATAGCTACTATCAGTTAGCAAAAATGTAACTAGGTAACCAAAGAACCAAGGCAGGAAAAGTAGCTAATAGACCGAGAACTAGTAGCTGAATTATAACAAAAGGTACTACACCTTTGTAAATATCAAGGGTTGAAACTTCCTCTGGGGCTACCCCCTTTAAATAAAACAGAGCAAACCCAAAAGGAGGGGTTAAAAATGATGTCTGTAAATTGACTGCAATCAGAATCCCCAGCCATAAGTTATTAAAACCCAGTGCGGTAGTGATAGGTAGAATGATAGGTATAAAGATAAAACATATTTCCAAAAAATCCAGAAAAAATCCTAAAATAAACAGCAGACACATAAGAAAAAACAGTATTAGATAAGGCTTTGATTCAAAGCCCAGCACCAAGGTCTGAATCGCCTCATCGCCTCCTAACCCTCGAAAAACCACCCCAAAAAATTGAGCCCCCATCAGAATCATAAAGACCATGGTTGTGGTAAGGGCCGTTTCTTTAGCCACCGTCATCAAAATCTTGATGTTTAAACGTCGTCTTAGCAATGAGGTAAGAATAGTTCCTACAGCTCCACAGGAAGCCGCTTCGGTCGGTGATGCAATACCTATAAGAATAGAACCAAGCACGACAACCATTAGAAACAAGGGCGTGAGAAAGCTCTTAGCAAAGGTAAACAAACTTATCTTTTCAGCGGTTTCAAAGCTGCGTCCAAATTTTTCCTCTGCTGTGGAACTGAGAATGATAATGTAGAGCAGATAAGAACTCAGCAATATGAGACCTGGTATCATGGCTCCCGTAAACAGATCTCCTACATCTACATTCATCATATCTCCCAGTAAGACCAAGACAATGGAGGGAGGGATGATTTGCCCTAGGGTACCAGATGATGCTATGACACCAGTCGCAAGAGATTTATCATAGCCACGATCGAGCATTGTAGGTAAAGATAGTACCCCCATAGTAATGACTGTGGCACCAACTATTCCTGTTGATGCTGCTAACAAGGCTCCCACTCCCATAACAGCACAGGCCATGCTGCTTTTTCTCTTCCGAAAGACCTTACCGAGACTGTCCAATAACTCCTCAGCAATGCCGGATTTATCCAGCAAAACACCCATGAAGACAAAAAGGGGCACCGCAAGCAGGGTAAAGTTAGTAACGATGCCATAGATGCGCATGGGAATAAAGCCAAAGTCATCCCAAAAGAATAAATCTAAAATATGGCCCATAAAGCCAAAAATAATGGCTGTACCAGCCAGAACAAAGGCAACAGGGAATCCTGACATGAGCAATAAGAGGAGCACTGGAAACATCGCCAGAGATAAGCATTCATTGAGTTCCATCGGAACCTTTTCCTATTAGTTCAGCAATGTTCTTTACCAGTTGACTGCATCCTGCAATCAAGCAAAATGTAGCACCCAAAGGCAGAAACGATTTTATAACCCAGCGAGCGGGAAGTCCTCCTGGATCAGGAGACCCCTCACCTGCAAAAATCCAGCGGTTTAAAAACTGATCTCCGTCTGTGGCAAACTCATTAAAAAGAGACGAACTGTCAAACAACCTTGTGAATACATCAATGGAAAGACCAGTTGCGATGGATCGGGTCTGCATAACATCTTGCACCCCATACCAAATCAATATAACCATGCTGGGAAAAAGGAAAAGCAGCAAGCCTAAACTATCAACAAAGCACTTCTTCTTCCGGTTCAAACGGGAGTAGAATACATCAACACGCACATGACGTTCACAGCGCAGTCCGACACCAGCTGTTATAAGGAAGCTGAAGCCGAATAAATGCCAAAGCAGCTCCTGCATAGCCACGGAGCTTTCCTTAAACAGATATCGCGCCACTACTTGCTGAAAGGTGAGCAATACCATCAAAATTATGGCAGCTCCCGCGCTGGCCAGAGCCAGCTTATCCAGCGCTTGCACGACATGTTTCATCATGAAAAAACAGCCTTCATATAGGCATTATTCGTTACCCTCTGATGGTCACGATATATGCTGCGAAAATCCATAAAGGACTGGTAAATACGCTGTGACAGTTTATCTATCTGAGCAATCTCACTTAAGGCTTGTTCTGAGAGATCCATTAGCTTCGCTAACACCTCATCGGGGAATTGCTTGATAACGACCCGAGTTTCTGTCTTAATCTTCTTAAAATACACGGCATCTTGATAGGCCCACTTTGCATACATATCTCGATCGAGTTCTGCGGCACAGGATCGCACGATAGCTTGCAGGTCTTTTGGTAATTGCAGCCAGGCTTTGGTGTTGATCATCAATTCCAGAACTGGTCCTGGTTCATGCCAGCCTGGAGCGTAGTAGTATTTCGCCGCTTTGTGGAATCCCATGGTATAGTCGTGGTAAGGCCCCACCCATTCTGTAGCATCAAGGACACCGGTTGAAAGGTTCGTATAAATCTCACCCCCAGGAACCAAAACGGGCTTGCCACCTAGTTTAGCTAAAACCTTGCCGCCAAGACCAGGAATCCGCATCTTCAGTCCTCTGAAGTCTTCGACCTTATTAATTTCCTTGTTAAACCATCCTCCCATTTGCATACCGGTGTTGCCAGCAGGTAGGGGAGTGATACCAAAGGGCCGATAAAGCTCCTCCCATAATTCTATGGCTCCCGCTCCATGCAGCCATCCCCTCATACCCGCTGGATTAAGCCCAAAGGGAACAGCCGTAAAGAAAACACTAGCGGGCATTTTGCCTTGCCAATAATACGAAGCTGCATGTCCCATTTGAATGCGTCCCGATTGCACCGCCTCAAATGTTCCTAATGCGGGAACCAGTTCGCCTGCACCATAGACTTTTATACTTAACTCGCCATCCGTCTCTTCTTTAACTTTTGCAGCGAAGTCTTGGACCCCTTCTCCCCAAATAGGCAGGTTTTTGGGAATCGCCATGGCCAACCGCCACCTGAATTTATTGGATTTTGCTATTGCCGGAGCACCGGCCAAACCTGTTGCTGTCACACCTAAAGCAGAATGCTTAAGAAATTGTCTACGTTCCATGACCATAAACCTTTTGTGATTGCTTTCGCAAAGGTTATAGCCGAATTTCTGTAAAATGCCCAATTATTAAAGCGCCCCCAGGAAATCCACAGCATGGGGAAACATCCAAAGATCTTTAGCAATCCCTAATTCAGAAGGTCTCGATGATCAACGCTAATGTAGACATGGGGAATTTTAGCCTCAGCCAAGGAATAACTAAGGTGTTCAGCCAAAGCTACACTGCGATGCTGCCCTCCCGTACATCCGATGCCAATGCGAAAGTAGTTCTTACCCTCCGCATAATAACAAGGCAGCAAAAACTCATGCAGGGTCATAAAATGTTCAACAAATTTCAGAGTATTGGGGTCAGAAAACACATACTCTCTCACCTCGGTATCCAAGCCAGTTTTAGATTTGAGCTTGGGATCAAAATGAGGGTTTTTTAAAAAACGAACATCAAATATACTATCGACAGCTTTGATGCTCCCATGCTTAAACCCAAAACTAGTCAGGGTTACATTCAGACTGCGAAATTGATGTTTTCCAGAAAACTGACGCTCGATTTGTCTAGCTAACTGATGGGGACTCCATGAACTGGTATCAAAAGCGGAATCTGCAATACCCTCGATTGGTTTGAGAGATTGTCGTTCGCGACGGATGGCCACGACCAGCTCACCACTAGCATCTTGCATAGGGTGCCGTCTGCGGGTGGTTGAGAACCTTTGGGTTAAAACTTCGTCGGCAGCCGTAAGAAATAAAGTTTCCGTAGCGATTATTTTTTCTAATTTTATGCGCAGAGCAAGAAATTTTTCGACAAAGTCTGAACTCCTCACATCCATCCCTAAGGCTAGATTACCAGATCCAATTTTAGACCTGATAAAATAGTCAACAGCATTTTCAACAAGCTCAATAGGTAGGTTATCAATGCAATAAAAAGAGATATCCTCCAGGGCTTTGATCGCGATGGATTTACCTGCCCCCGACAACCCTGTTACTATGACTAGCCTTGAATTCACAATATACCTTTAAAAGACTTTCTTGCGTTTACTTGAAGGTAATATATTCATTTGCTCTCTATATTTTGCCACAGTCCGCCGGGCTAATTGAATGCCACGCTCATCAAGCATGTCAACAATCTTCTGGTCAGCGAGAGGTTTTTTAGGGTTTTCACCTTTGATGATATCAGCAATCATCTTTTTCACCGACGCACTGGCCAGGTCTTCTCCTCCCGATCGCGATACTGAGCTATTAAAAAAGTATTTTAATTCAAAAATCCCTTGAGGAGTATGAACAAATTTGTTGCTGGTCACACGGCTGATGGTCGATTCATGCATACTAATATCTTCTGCAATATCTCTTAAAACCATTGGTTTCAGATATTCGATACCCTTTTCAAAGAATTCTGTTTGCCGCTCTACCAATTTTTCCGTTACCCTCAATATGGTTCTTTGTCGTTGCTGAATACTTTTGATAAGCCACGAAGCAGATTTCATCTTATCCTGGATATAGTCTTTTTCTGTGGCACTAGCATTCATGCTCTGGAACATATCTTCATAAACTTTAGAAATCCTTAAATGAGGGAGACCTTCTTCATTTAAAGAAACAATCCATTGTCCAGATACTTTAAACACATACACATCGGGAACCACAAACTGAGTCTCTTCTCCCCCATACTGCCGCCCGGGAACCGGCTCTAATTCCGATATGATATGTACATTTTCAATGACACAATCCCGGGATATCTTAAGAGCCTTAGCGATAGCCTGAAAGTTATGGGTTTCCAATTCGGGGATATGGTTCTCTACAATTTTTTCCACAATCCCATTTCTTAACCGACCGAACTTTAGCTGGTTGAGCAAGCACTCTTTGAGATCTCTTGCAGCTATTCCCGGTGGATCAAGCCTTTGAACAACATCCAAAATATCTTCAACTTCGTCAATTGTTACACTAGCTTCTTGCGCGATATCCTCAACCGCAGTCTGCAAATAGCCCTTCTCATCTATGTTACCGATAATGATTGCCGCTATTTTATTTTCCTCGGAGTTTAGGTCAATTTCTCCTATCTGTGAGATCAAATAATCATTTAAAGTACCAGACCTTGCTAGATTCTCATGGCTAGGGAAGTCATCATCACGGCGGGCTTGGCTGGCAGGCACAGAACTTTTATCTTGGCGATTTAAGTATGATTCCCAGTCATTGTCTGACTTACTGGTAGAATCACCCATGTTATCGACGATTCTTTCAGCTTCTGACATACGATCGTTAACCTCTTGGGACTCAGTTCTCTCGGCCTCACGTTCGACCTGAATACGCTCTTCAGGAGATTCTACAATCCCTTCCTCAAGAACCGGGTTCTCAGCTAGCTGTTGGGTTACAAATTCTTCCAGCTCCATACGCGATAGCTGAAGCAACTTGATAGCCTGTTGGAGCTGCGGCGTCATAAGAAGCTGCTGACTTAACTTTAAGGACTGTTTCAGGTCAAATGCCATATTCTGCACCAATTCATTAAAACGAACTCATCTACTATATTATCTTATCGGCAATTCGTGGCAAAATTTTTGCATCACAATCTGAAGTTTTCTCCTAAATATACTTCTTGTACAACCTGATTGTTTGCAATTTCTTCGGGTTTGCCATGGGCAATGATCTCACCAGCCGTCAAGATGTATGAACGATCGCAGGCTCCTAGGGTCTCCCGAACATTGTGGTCCGTGATCAGCACTCCTAGTCCATCTTCATCTCTAAGCTTTTGGATTATATGCTGAATTTCTTGAACAGTCACAGGATCGATACCCGCAAAGGGCTCATCGAGCAGAAGAAACTTTGGATTAATAATCAGCGATCTAGCTATTTCCACCCGACGCCTTTCCCCCCCAGAAAGGGAAGCTCCCATTGACTTTGCAATGTGAGAAATTTGAAATTTACCGAGAAGTTCCTCCAGCAAGTTTTTTCTTTCGTGGGCAGGAATACCCACGACCTCCATAATGGCTCGGAAGTTATTTTCAACGCTCATTTTTCTAAAAATCGACATATTTTGGGGTAGATAAGAAATACCCCGCCGTGCCCGTATATGCATGGGGAGTTCTGTTATATCTTCCCCCCCTAGTTTCACAAATCCAGAGTTTGGATACAACAAACCTACTATCATATAAAAACTAGTCGTTTTGCCTGCACCATTCGGACCCAGCAGCCCCACAACCTCCCTTTCGAAGATTTCAAATGATACCGACTTGACGACTTCCCTAGATTTGAAAGACTTTCTGAGATTTTCAGCTGACAACTTTAGTTTTGCCGGCAAGCTAATCCCTCCCTTTAGGTTGTACGATACCGCGAGCTTGATCTACAAAGACCATCCCTGTTTGAATATCATAGGTGATCTGCTTGCCCCGCATGAGATCGCCACCCCGATAAAGTCGAGCATTCCCAATTAGTTTCACCTTTTGCTCGCTATTATAGAATACCGCGCGATTCCCATGGGCTACCATTCTTTGTGCAGGGTCGGGGTCAAACTTTGATACCTTAACATTTCCAATGATTTCAACTTCCTTGACAGAATCGTTTTCTGCTTCAGATTTTTCCTTATAGAAGCTAACAACAGCTTCATCGGCCTGCAGACGCAAGTTAGCTTGCGTAATCACCACATTCTCTTTGAGTGTCATGACTCCATTTTTTCGAGAGTAAGTCGACTGGCCATCACATTTTAATTTGACGGGAGCTTTCTTCCCTTTTGAAGGCTTGACTTTTTTAGTTTTGGGCGGTTCCTCTACAAAAGTATCCTCGCTGTTCGGCTCCGATGTCTGTTGCGGACTTTTTTTTACTGATGCTGGATGGCTTGGTTTTTTTGACTTAGATTTATGGGGTGGGGTTGGCGTTACCCCTTCTTCTGTCTGAGGTTGAAGATCATCGATATCTTCAATAATGTCCCCCCAGGCCTGAGATGCAAATACCCATATTACCAAATACAGCACGACTCTAATAACGAGGAAGGTTCTCACTCTGTAATGTCCCTTCAATTGGTCCAAACAAAACAACGTCTTCGGTATTTAGATTATACTCGAAACCACTTGATCCTTTTAATATACTGTCTGGAGCAATAAAGACTACGGGAACATCGGACCGCAGAAGATTCTTCTGAGAAAAATACTGCGCATACTGGGTTTTTAACAGCTTGTCCTGAGAACCCACTTTGACATCATTTTCGATATCAGCCCGTACTATATTACTATTCTGCAACAGTTGCATAACACCTGCAGAAGCAAAATATATGGCCGCTGATTCGGATGAAAAATACTCCCGATTTACAGTGTCATAGCGGAGCCCCCTTAAATTGCCATACATTTCTAAAAGATTGGGGTCCATAAAATTGGCTATACGCCCTGTTAATGTTGAAAGCACGCGATGGTCTCGATAACGATGAAGGGTAAAGTCTTCAAGGGTGATCCGAGGTTTTCTATCATAAATAGATACCTGCTCCCGCAATGCCTTATCATCGCGCATATTAAATAGATAAATGGCAAGTCCACTTATAAGGATAAAAGCTATGCTTACTACATTTTTTCCCATCTTGGACCTCGCCGCGCTTTAGACGATTTTAGCAGCTAAAAGATCATACATACGCACCAAACCCAATAAAATCCCTTTGTCATCCACTACGAAAAGCGAAGAAATACTATGATTCTCCATGAGTTTCACTGCTTCCACAGCAAGCGCCGTAACCACTATGGTTTTAGGGCCATAGGACATGAGATCATTAGCCCGAGCTAAAAACACTTCATCCCTCATACGAATAATACCGCGCCTCAGGTCACCATCCGTGATGGCTCCAATGGGTTGGTTATTTTCATTAATTACAGCAGCAATCCCAAGATTATGGCTAGTAATGAGTTCTAAAACCCGCGCAAAATCATCTTCTTGCTGCAAGGTAAGCAGATTCTTTTTCAGATGATCCTGAACCAGGGATAAACGTCTGCCAATACTACCACCGGGATGAAATTGTGCAAAATCTTGATTACTGAAGCCCCGGCATTGCATAATAGTAGCTGCCAGAGCATCACCCAAAGCTATGGCTACCGTAGTGGAACTCGTAGGAGCCAGCTGCAGGGGACAGGCTTCTCTATATATACTACCATCAAGGACAATATCCCCGAGCTGAGCCAAGGTCGACTGGGGTTTGCCTGTAAGTACAATAATATTAAGGCCATTACGCCGTGCGAACCTAGTAACTTCTATGGTTTCAGAGGTTTCACCACCGTAGGCTATTGCAATAAGAACATCCCGCGCTTCTAGGACCCCTAAGTCACCATGCAAGGCTTCTCCCGGATGTAGGAAGAAAGAAGGAGTCCCTGTAGATGATAGTGTAGCCGCAATTTTTCTTCCAATATGACCCGATTTACCCAGACCGCTGACGATAACCTTACCCTCGGAACTAAGTACAACCTTAACGGCTTTCGCAAAACTATCATCAAGCCCATCAGCAGTTCGTATAAGTTCTGCAGATTCAAGTTGAAGAACTGATTTTCCAAAAGATATTATTTCATTTGTTTCCATCTATATGACCTGAAGAGTAGTTGATACTAGCTAGTACAAAGTCCCTAAACAATGGATGAGGGTTCATGGGGCTGCTTTTCAACTCAGGATGGAACTGACAGGCCAAAAACCAAGGGTGATCTTTAAGCTCAATCATTTCTACAAGCGAGTCATCTGGTGACACCCCACTAAATAGAATACCTTTTTCTGTAAACCCAGGGCGATACTTATTATTAAACTCATAACGGTGACGATGCCGCTCAGAAATTTTTTCCCGTTTGTAAGCTTGATGCGCCTTAGAGCCTGGCAGAAGTTGACAAGGATAGGCTCCCAATCGCATCGTTCCCCCTAAGTCTTCAACATCCTTTTGTTCTTCCATCAAATGGATCACAAGGTTTTTGCCACTTTCGCCAAACTCTTGGCTATCAGAATCCTTAATTTGCAAGGCATAGCGCCCAAACTCAATGGCCGCTAGTTGCATACCCAGACAAATACCGAAAAATGGAATATGATTTTCACGCAGATAGCGAATAGCTTGGATCTTACCTTCCGTTCCTCGATTGCCAAAACCACCTGGTACAATCACACCATGCAAGCCTTTAAGAACTACAGCCACATTATCAGCGGTAATAGAAGCAGCATCTAAATACTCCACTTCTACTTTTGCTCGATTAGCTATTCCTGCATGAACCAATGCTTCGTTGATAGACTTGTAGGAATCGATAACATCGATATATTTACCAACAATGCCTATTTTACATATTTCTTGAGGATTATTTAGGGCATCTTCGATCTGCTTCCACTCATGTAAGTCCGGGTTTCTCGTCCAAATATTTAATTTATCTACAATCAACTGATCTAAACCCTGATGATGGAGAAACAGAGGGACCTTATAGATACTGTCCACATCACAAGAATCGATGACACACTCAGCCTTCACATTGCAAAATAAGCCAATTTTCTGTTTGAGGTCGGAGGGTAATGTACGATCTGCCCGGCAAACTAAAATATGAGGCTGTATACCTATTTGACGCAATTCTTTTACAGAATGCTGGGTTGGCTTGGTTTTTAATTCATGGGCAGCACCAATGTAGGGAACGAGAGTTAGATGCACATAGAGCACATTATCTTCCCCCAAGTCGTAACGGATCTGCCGAATAGCCTCTAAAAAGGGTAAGCTCTCAATATCACCAACTGTACCACCTATTTCAACGATGCCTACATCAGCCCCCTTGGAAGCAGCATAAATATTTTCCTTAATCTGGTCTGTAACATGGGGGATAACTTGTACCGTTCCACCAAGATAGTCCCCCTTTCTTTCCTTCGACAAAACCCGATCATATACTTGGCCGGTGGAAAAACTGTTTCTTTTTGTCAGTCTAGCAGCAGTGAAGCGTTCATAGTGACCTATATCAAGATCTGTTTCTGCACCATCGTCGGTAACAAAAACCTCACCGTGCTGAAAAGGACTCATAGTTCCCGGGTCGACATTCAGGTATGGGTCTACCTTAGTCAGACTTACTTTCAACCCACGGTTCTCAAGTAGTGCACCGATACTTGCAGCGACTATGCCTTTACCCAGAGAAGAAACCACTCCTCCAGTAACAAAAATATACTTCGTACGATGACGGCGGCTCATCTCAAATTCCATAAATTATTAATGATATTAGCTGCTTAAGTCCAGAAAAGTAAATGTCATACAGACGGGTTTGTATCCTACCTAAGGAAGGTCCTGCGGTCAAGTAAGATTAAATTTGAAGGGTAAGCATTTTTTTAAGGCTAAACCTACAAGATTGACGTAGATACTGATAATATAGGGAAGGTATCTCAAATAGAATCTAAGTAGGTACTTATGACACTTTTTCTACGGAATTTAGTTGTATCCCTTATTACCATTCTGATTGCAGGGTGCAAGTACTCTCCCAATCAGGTCCGCAGCAGCCTCAAGTCTGCAAATATCTACCAGTTCGTCGAGGAAGGTACTATTAAGTTCACACGCACCAATGACCAAAAAAGTGGCAATCTCAAATTTACCCTCACAGCGAACTACCAATGTGCAGTGATATTTTGGTCAGAAGACCTTAACGAAAATCCCGCAGCAGATTCTCCGATGACATTCCCTTGTCCGAAAGATGAGACCAATGTAACCGTTTACTTTACCGAGCTTAAGCCGCTGGTTCCTTATAGTTTTAAGATCATGATCTGGCCCCAAAAACTAACAGCTTCAAGCAGCGCTTTTATTATTCTACGCGAGTCTAAAAGCCTAAAAGAATTGCAAACTAATATCCTAGTTATCAATAATTATATAGCCCCGCGACTTTCAGGGGAAACTTATGTATTTGCTATGAAGGAATCGAAAACACTTTATGATATCCAAGAGCAGATAAGCGATCTCTACAGTGATGACATCGGAAAATGCCAGAAATCCCCACCCAAGAAAAATTTTCCATTCGCCTATGACAGCAGTTCAGACCAAGGTAGTGAAGATCCATTTTTAAGTCTCAGCTCATTGTCAACAGATGGTTATTCCCGAGGAGTGGCAAAGCGTCATAAATTCTATAATAACCGTTATGTAACCAACATGACAACTGTTGATAACAATCAAAAATTCAACTGGTTTTTTTCCTGGCAAGGACAATCCCACAGTTTTTTAACTTTCCCCCCGATTCGTTTTGTCGAGTTTATGGCTAAAGCAAATAATGGCCCTAAAAATATATCCTTCAGAAGCTTGAAAGACGCTCAACCAAAATTTATTTTTGGACGAAACCCTCCGGAATTTTCCTATTCTATCGTTTATCCTGGTCACTTTTACTACATTCATCTTCAGCTCCGTAACCCCTTCAATACCAATGAAGCTATCTATTGTGTATATAACGCCAATAAAACTAACTTCTCTATTCCCCCAGATATCTATCAAAGCCTGGCCAATGGCAGTTACGAATTAACTGCTATCGTTGAATCGATACAGTTGCACTATAAGTCAGATATGGCTTATCCCCCTTGGATAATAACATATCAAGATATGATCCATTCAAAATTTGAAAAGGTACTGTAATGCAAAAACTTTTTCTGATAATGCTGCTGACTTTGTCAACAACCTCTATGCAAGGAGCTTCTGTAAAGAAGCTGCTTAAAAAGAGTAAGAAAATAGTTATTGATGAGGGTAAAAAAACCGGATTCACTAAAGGAAAAACCGCCTGTGTTTACGATAATGACGGACAGGAAATAACCTGTGCCAAGATCTACAAGGCAAAAAAGAAAAAATCATATATGCGGATAAAGAAACGCAAGATTTTTAAGAAAATTGCTAAGGGCATGACGATCAGGTTAGAGGGTGAAGAACCCCAAGAGCTTACCCCTACAGAATCAGGGCCCAAAGGTGCTACGAACATCAAAATTGGCTATGTGCTATCCCCTGTCACTCCTTCGAGCTACAATGCCATTTACTATGCTGATCCAAACGAAACTCCGGTAAATACCTTTTGGAAGGCTGATCGGGTTTCCAACCTTTCTCTCACAGGGCTTGGCATTGAACTAGGTTTTGGCGTTTGGGATTCAAAATTGAATTTAGGTATGCGTCTAAGGAGCTATAAACCATTTACAATTCGCGCTAACTACACGCCAGATCGCGCCAACTTTGCAGAAACCAACCTCACGGCAACCTCACAGGGGTTTTGGATCGACTTCAACTATCTCATATTCGACTTTGGTTTGTTGACTTTAGATCTCGGTAATGGAATTGATATTGATTTTGCTAAACTCGATATGGATACCTATGCAAAAAATGATAATAATGATGATCAGACCGAAATCTATTCAGCTAGTTCTACCTTCACTACCATTTCCCTACGCACTAATTTAAACTTCAATTTTTTCTTCGACCCCATAGGTTTTCAGCTTTCCAGCTCATTTTTAATTCCTGTCTCTGGGACCGCCACTGATTCGATAACGATAAATGACCCTCAAGTAACTGACTACCTTAATGGTTCAGGTGAAGATGATGTACGGCAAGCACTTAATCATAAAAAATCATCTTTTGGTTTGGAAATGTTTGTGACATTCTACTATGCTTTTTAGAACAGACGATTGATATGGAATGCTTCCTCAAGGGGAGAAACTATCCTCCCTTGGAAATCTTTCGCCACCGCTCTGGCAATAAAATCGGCAAACTGCAGCCCGTTTTTGTAGAACCCTCCTACAAGCCAAAGTTTTTTCCTAAAACCTGATGCCGGGTGATTTCCCCAAAAGGGGAGGCGATCTCTAGAACGTATCCGCACTCCCCAGCAGGAGGTCACTCCCGTAATGGTCTGGAGATCCAGACCAAATTTATCCTCAGCTACAAACAGTAGATTTTCAGCTCCCTTATTAATATCGGTATCATCTAGATGAGATTTTTTTATGCTGGTGGAACCTAAAAAATAGTTTCCACCATGCGAAATTAAACTATGACCTCCTTTGACCACAACTAGATTTGATTGTGGGGTGACCTGCTTCATGCGCAGTATTTGTCCTGCCACTGACAATATCACCGGTGATTGAAGGCCTGAATCTTGAAGAATTTTACCTAAATTTTTCCCTGAGGCTACAATCACGCGATCGAATGAATCTACAAATGATTTACCAATTAATAGAATGCGACCTTGGTCGTGGCATATTTTTTCAACATAGTCATTTCTCAAGTTAACTCTCTGCTCCAGCAAAAAAGCTTCCATTTGCTCTAAAAGCATGGGGCCATCAAACCACCCATCTCCAGGATAGTAAAGGTAATGTTTTGACGATAAGAAGCGTGCTGGAGTCCCAGAATAACTCTGGGTAGCAAAACAAGCCCGGAATTGGTTTCTATAAATCCGTTTCATATGCTGCTGATAATCTTCATGATTATTAAATACTTCGAAGATTCCCGAAAACATTTTGGGAACAGTGCGACCACTATCCTTTTCAAAGTCTTGCAGCCAATTTTTAATCCATGGAGTGCTTTTAATCTTTACTTCAAAAAGAGGAGAACGTGATTCAAACAGCCCTTTATTACAGATTACACCTTGGGCGGCATTGCTAGCCCGCTCCCCGGATGCCGATGAACCAAAGATTGTGATACTGTCGGCAACCCCAAGCAGTCGATATGCGCAGGATAATCCACCAATACCTTTTCCGATAACAGCTATTTTCATCTTAATGATCTGCTGTATACAATATAGAAAAAACCTTCTTACGAATGGCTTTAATGTCAGCAGAAACTCTACCAGATATGACTCGATTTGTTAGCAAAATACCATACTTTTTGCTAACCCAATCAATCCAAAAACCTGTCCCTGTGAATCCTAAATGGCCTAATGCTCGTCCTTCAGCGAATACATAAGAACTTGGATCGTCACCCACTCTCAATCCCATAAGCCCACAACCTTGCAACCGTCGACGATCATTTTCTTGAAAATATCCCCGCCCAATGGGGCTAGTAAATAGCTGTCTCAGATATTGTCCTAAGGCAGGTCCTGT
>JBNKNM010000007.1:0-67900 GCA_050293845.1 Pseudobacteriovorax sp.
GGGATTTGTGGGCGGTATTATCTAAGGATTTGCTGATCGTCTGATCGGCAGCAAACGTTGGTGTCGTCAGGATTAACGTAAAAATGTATGAGTCACGCCAGTTCATTGTTTCAGTTCGATCCCCATGGAGAAAAGCCAGCCGCGATTCTCTTGGCGGGTAAAATCGTGCCTGTAGCCCGTAAGCAGACTTATAAAAGATACCGCCATAATATAATAACGGGCCTGAACTGTAGCTTGCCAGTAATTACTGCGATCGTTCTCATACTGGAAAATAGTTTGCTTTGATCTGACACGGGGAGACATATAGTTGAGGCGGAACAATTGGAGAAAATCAATGTCTGCTGAGGTTTCATAGGATCGAATCCACTCTAGGGACGTACGCGCACCCTGAGAGTCGTTGAGGAGAGCCAGTCCGTATTTTCTTTGGTAATCGTGCGTTGTATAGGCAGAAGCGATTATTTTAGTGCCCTCTAGGTCTGCCAGGTCAATACTGGCGCGAAAGCTGTAGTTCATTGGCTCGGCATCCTTCAACGTGTCCTGCCAATGGTCTTTGGGTTGAAAGCCAACGCCCAACTCATATTTGGTGTCGTTGCGGTTTTTACGGGTAAGGCGTATCCCCGATACCCCATGGTTCCAATAGGTATCCTTCAAGTCTTCCATAAGCAGGAAAAAAGGCCGATGATTGAGGCCAAAGGGTAGGTCGATGGTGCCAAAAGAAAGGCTGTTGGCAGAGAGGTAGCTATTTCCCAATTGCAGAAAATAATGATCAATCCTGCGCTCCTGCCAACGAGCTTTACCAATAGCTCGGGTATTATCGGCATTGCGGCCCGTAAATAAATAGTGCAGCGATATTGCGGGACTTATATGAAGTCCACCGTAGATTTGCACCCCATGAATCAGCTGCTTCTGCTGGATTCCGCCAAGGCGAAAGCTGAAAAGATAGGCTGCGGCTCTGCCCGTGACGCATAAATTGGGCCATAATTGTGTCATATTGTCTGGTGTTGGTTCCAGCGGTAGCTGGCAAGGATAGGTAAGAATACGCGGTACTGCTCTGGCAACAGCGCTTAAGCACAGGAAGTAAGCTAGCAAAACCGCAGCTCGAACCATAGAAACTCGCATGCAATAATGGGGTGAGGCTCTATTTTTTCACGAACTAGGTTAATGAGCCAACGATTTTTAGCGCCAGCCAGCTTTTATGCTTTTTATTGTATTCATTTGGCATGCTTAATGTGTTGATTCTTCTGTGAGAATCAAGCGCTCTGGCTTGGAAACCCTAAAATATAAGGATATCAGGCTGAGACACTTATTGCGAGCCTGTTGATGGACTTCATGGTGGGTGAACTCATTACTTCAAGCAACTGATCAAAGCAGAAAAAGCTTCAAAGGGAATTTTGGTACCGATCATCTTATTCTTAATAAAATCAAGGGCTTCAAATCTGGAGCGTTTATTCTGATAGCTGCGAGAAGAGGTGAGAGCGTCAAAAATATCCGCTAGGGTTGCTATCTGAACTTCGGGAAGCAGCGAGGCTTTATCCAAACCATGGGGGTAACCGCTTCCATCCATTTTTTCGTGGTGATGTAAAATAATTTCCTTAGGAACATAAGGGAGAATGGATTCCTGCACTGAATTGATACCGTATTGTGGGTGGGAGCGCATTTTTTCCCACTCTTGTTCGGTTAAGGGTCCGGTTTTGTTGACTATATCTAGTCCTACGTCTTTCTTTCCGATGTCGTGAAAAATACCACCGAGAGCTAATTCTCGTATTTTTTGTTCATCAGAAAGACCCATTTCCAAAGCTATAGCTACGGTATAAGTAGAGACGCGGATACTATGGAAATAGGTGTAGTAGTCGTGGTCCGCCAGGCCTGAAATAGCTTTGATACAGGTTCTGTCCTCACTCACACAGTCAGCTAATGTGGCAGCTATGTCCCTAGCTCGATTAACACATGATTGGGTGATTTCACCCTCGTACAAACATTTAATAAACTGCGAGCCCACCTGCTCTAAAGACTTGATGCGTTCATAGGGAGGCAGATGCTTCTCCAGCGGAGGCAGCTTGGTAAGCTCTTGGTACATATGTGCTTTTTTACTATCTTCTTTGAGGACTAAAAAGCTCGAGTAACCATTGGTCAAAAGGGCTTCTAGCTCGTCTCGCAGCCACTTATAGCCGCTACCTGCATATAGTATGATATTACCATCAAGACTTAAGAATAAGTCAAAATCGGTCACAGAGTTGTCTACTATATTATCTGTAGTAAATGGAGCGTATAACGATTGGTCCTGTGGAAATAACGCTAATGCCATAGCCTAAAACCTTCCTTAGATCCTTAGTTCCTAGCATCGGATGGTCATAAAAATTCTTGAATTTAAAATAGTATATGCCGTTATATTAGATAGTTAATCCATATTTGGGCCATAGGGTCCGTGCGAAGATAATGAAAATAACCTGTTGACACAGTGCTGAAATTCATCTAAGACATCACCTCCACATTACAGGTAAGCCTGCCTCGAGCAAGCCAATGCCGCTCATGCTTTGGTATATCTCACCCGCATAGCTTTCCTGTTGTGAATTAGATGACCCACTTGTCAAACTTATAGGGTTAAATTAACTATGAGCAGCCAAAACATAAGAATTCGTTTAAAGGGCTACGACCATAGACTGCTTGATCAGTCTGCGGTAGAAATTGTAGAGCGTGCTAAAAGAACAGGCGCAAGAGTAGCTGGTCCTATTCCCTTGCCCACAGCTATTAATCGTTACACGGTACTACGCAGTCCCCATGTAAACAAAAAGTCTCGTGAGCAATTCGAAATTCGAACTCATAAGCGTGTGCTAGACATCATGGATGCGAAAGCGCAAACGATTGATGCGCTGATGAAGCTAGACTTAGCTGCCGGCGTCGATGTCGAAATTAAACTATACTAGGGGTATCGTCAGTTTGACATGTAAACTGTCGCATAATTGATGGACGTAACAATCAGAAGCAACGAGAGTCATGGTAATGCAAGGACTGATCGCAAAAAAAGTTGGAATGACCAGGGTTCTTGATGAACAAGGTCGCATGATACCGGTAACATTACTCAAAGTTGAGGATCAGCAGGTTACAAAAGTTTTAACTCCTGATCGTGATGGGTATCATGGTGTTCAGATTGGTTATTATCAAAAAGCTGAGCGCAAATTAAATAAACCAGATCTTTCTCGCTTGAGAAAGGCTAATGTGAGTGGCAATTTCACTCGTTTTAAAGAGTACCGTCTTGAGAGTGCTCCTGAATTTGAAATTGGTGCTACCCTTAATGCCAGTGCTCTTGCTGAAGTGGGCTCGGTCGATGTTACCGGTATCACTAAAGGGCATGGATTTGAAGGATCGATTACACGCTGGGGTCATAAAACCGGTCGTAGAACTCACGGTTCTCATTTTCACAGACGTCCGGGCTCATTGGGCCAAAGGACGACTCCTGGTAGGGTATACAAAAATAAAGAGATGCCAGGCCATATGGGTTCAGCGCAGCGCACCATTCAGAACCTTAAAGTGGTTGACGTAGATGTTGAAGCAAACGTTATCGCTCTTAAAGGCTCAGTGCCAGGTCATCGAGACGGCTTCGTAGTAGTTAAACCATCTATAAAGCTAAAAGAGACCAAGTAGGCTCTTTTTAAGGGAGATTTCAGGACATGCAAGTATCTGTAAAAGATATGACTGGTAAAGAGGTAAAATCCATCGAATTACCTGAGTCAATATTTGGATTAGAGATGAATGACCATGTGCTTCATCATGTGGTTAAGGCCTATCAGGCTAATAGACGTCAAGGTACGCACTCTACTAAAACCCGTGCTTTTGTGAGCGGTGGTGGTAAGAAGCCTTTTAGGCAAAAGGGTACGGGTAATGCGCGTCAAGGTTCGACGCGAGCCCCTAATTATCCCGGTGGTGCGATATCCCATGGGCCATTGCCACGGGACTATACGCAGAAGCTTAATAAGAAGACCCGCTTACTAGCTCTTAAGGTGGCTCTTTCCGATAAGGTAAGACATGGCAAATTTGTTGTTGTCGATAACTTCAATGTAGACAAGTACAGTACCAAAGCCATGGTCGGTGCTCTAAAGGCATTAGAAACGCCATCAGCTTTGTTGAGTGATGGTGTTCAAAATGACTTTCTTTATAAGTCTACGCGCAACATCAATGGTGCTGCGGTTAAGCTCTGTGCTGAGCTTAACGTGGAAGATTTGCTCCGCCATGAAAGTCTAGTAATCTCAGAGCAAGGTCTAACAGCCTTAACAGAAAGACTTGGAGGAGCGAAGTAATGCAGCCCTATAGTGTAATCATAAAGCCAGTGCTTTCTGAGAAAAGTAATAATCTTCGCGAAAACGAAGGGAAATATACTTTTATTGTTAAACGGGACGCAACCAAAGATGCTGTAAAAAAAGCGATAGCTAAAATCTGGGATGCGAAGGTTGAAAAGGTTCAAACCATTGTTGTGCGCGGTAAAATCAAGAGGCGCGGTACGAACTTTAGTAAACCTGTGAAAACTAAAAAGGCTATTGTTACTCTTGCAGACGGTGCCAAACTCCCACTGTTTGAAGATCAATAGAAAAGGATAGGTGTCATGGCAATAAAGCAGTTTAAACCAACATCTCCTTCCCGTCGCGGGGCGTCAGTGGTTTCTTACAAGGACCTTGATCGCGTAGCTCCTTATGGGCCTCTTACTGTGGCCAAAAATAAGAAAGGCGGGAGAAACAATCACGGAAGAATTACCGTTCGCCATAAAGGTGGCGGTGTTAGGCGGCATTACCGCATTATCGACTTCAAACGAAATAAGGTCGATGTTAGCGGTAAGGTAGAGTACATTGAATACGATCCCAATCGCACGGCCTTTATCGCCAGAATCCTATACGTAGATGGTGAGCGCCGTTATATTTTAGCTCCTGATGGCTTGAAAAAAGGCGATGCTGTCCTAGCTGCTAGTAAGACAGATGTGAAGCCAGGCAACGCGATGCCATTAAAGAATATTCCCCTTGGTACTGCTGTTCATAATATAGAGATGAAGGCAGGTAAAGGTGGGCAGCTAGTGAGAAGTGCTGGAGCTTCTGCGCAGCTTGTTGGTCGCGTTGATAATTATGCGCAGCTTAAATTGCCTAGCGGCGAAATGAGACGTGTACGGGAAGAATGTTTTGCAACGATCGGCACAGTTAGTAACTCGGATCATTTTAACATTGATCTTGGTAAGGCTGGGCGTAGGCGCTGGATGGGTATTAGGCCTACAGTACGAGGGGTTGCTATGAACCCGGTTGATCACCCCCATGGTGGTGGTGAGGGTCGTACCTCAGGTGGCCGGCATCCTGTTTCACCTTGGGCAGTCCCCACTAAAGGTCATAAAACTCGTCGTAACAAGCGGACTGATAAAGACATTATCAGACGCCGTAAGAAGTAAGGAGGATATCCAGTGGCTCGTTCGATTAAAAAAGGCCCTTTCGTCGATAGTTATTTATATAAAAAGGCTGAGCAGGCTGAAAAAGACAAGAAGCCGATCAAGACCTGGAGTCGTAGGTCGACGATTACTCCTGAATTTGTGGGGTTGAACTTTTTGGTTCATAACGGCAAAAAATTCGTCCCCGTTTTTGTAACGGAAAATATGGTAGGGCATAAACTAGGTGAGTTTTCCCCAACTAGAACTTATTACGGACATACAGCCGACAAAAAAGGCAAGAGATAAGGGGCTCCGTTTTGGAACAACAGTTTAAAGCAATATTAAGAAATACTAGAATCTCTGCTCGTAAAGCAAGGCTAGTGATCGACTTAGTTAGAGGAAAGCCAGTATCCGTTGCTCTAGATACGCTGAAGTTGACAAATAAAAAAGCTGCTCCTCTTGTTTCTAAGTTGATTCAATCAGCCATGGCTAATGCGCAAAACAATGCAACTGTGGATGTTGATCGCTTGGTAGTTTCGGAAGCTTTTGTAGATGAAGGTGCTACCTTAAAGCGCTATTTACCACGAGCGCAGGGAAGAGCAACTCCGATTCGTAAACGTTCGTCACACATAACAGTGAAGCTCGCAGAGCTCTAAGACAAGAAAGGTAGACCCGTGGGACAAAAAGTCAATCCAATTGGTTTTAGAACAGGTATCACCAAACCTTGGGCTTCACGTTGGTATGCGCGTCACGACTATGCAAAGTTCCTTCAAGAAGATCTTCGCATTCGTGGCTATATCGAGAAGAAGTTTGATAGTGCAGGTGTTTCAAGGGTGGAAATCGAGCGTGCAGCTGCCAATATGCGCGTAAACATCTACTCCAGTCGACCAGGTATTATCATCGGAAAAAAAGGTGCCGGAGCTGAGAGCCTCAAAGAGCAACTTACAAAAATCTGTAAAATTGACTCTGGTGATCCCAGTGTGAATGTTTACGAGGTACAAAAGCCTGATATTGATGCTTCATTGGTTGCACAAAGTATCAAACAGCAATTGCAAAGGCGTGTGTCTTTCCGTCGAGCGATGAAGAAATCCATTGGCGCTGCTATCAAAGCTGGTGCGAAGGGAATCAGGGTGAGCTGCTCTGGTCGACTTGGTGGTGCTGATATGTCGCGAACGGAGCAATACCGTGAAGGCCGTGTACCCCTTCATACGCTTCGAGCTGATATAGATTATGGTACAGCTGAAGCCCTAACAACATACGGACTTATCGGTATTAAAGTTTGGATCTTTAAAGGTGAAAAACTTGAGGGTTAAGCCTTCGAGTTTCGTTTAAGAGGAAATATAGATGTTATCTCCAAAGCGACTAAAATTTAGAAAGCAGCACAAGGGTCGTATCAAAGGGAAGGCTAGTAGAGGAACCCATCTAGCCTTCGGTGATTATGGTCTGCAAGCCCTTGAAAGCGGTAAAATAACTGCGCGACAAATTGAAGCTGCCCGTATTGCTATGACACGTCATATCAAACGTGGTGGTAAAGTTTGGATAAAAATGTTCCCTGATCACCCTGTTACGAAAAAACCATTGGAAGTTCGTATGGGTAAAGGTAAAGGATCAGTGGATCATTATGTAGCATATATTAAGCCAGGCCGTGTTCTATATGAAATGGATGGTGTTGCTCCCGAAGTTGCCACTGAGGCTCTAAAGTTGGCTGCGTCTAAGCTACCGGTTCGAACAAGAATATTGATGAAGACGGAGGATGCTTGGTCATAATGGATGTTTTAAAGTCTACAACGGAAGAGCTTCGTGCTATAGAAATCAAAGAACTTAAGAGTGCTGAGCAAGATGTGCGTAAACAGCTGGTTGAGCTTCGCATGGATGTTT
This sequence comes from Pseudobacteriovorax sp., assembly GCA_050293845.1. GTDB lineage: Bacteria > Bdellovibrionota_B > Oligoflexia > Oligoflexales > Oligoflexaceae > DT-89. The sequence continues at coordinate 7,277 of JBNKNM010000007.1, forward strand.
ACACTTCTGCTGCCACAAATGTGGGCACTATTAGAAAACTTCGCAAAACGTTAGCACGCATTAAAACAGTACAAACTGAAAAAGCACGTGCAGCTAGAAGATAAGGTAAGGAATTATGACGGTTCAAGATTCTAACGTTAAAAAATCGAAGCCTCTCCAAGGTATTGTCACTAGCGATAAGATGAGCAAGGCTCGCGTCTGTACAGTAGAGCGTATGGTCAAGCACTCTAGATATGACAAGTATATTAAGAGAAGAACAAAAGTTATGTTCCACGATGAGGGTAATACCAGCAAAGTGGGTGACTCCGTTCTGATTATACCATCAAGACCTTACAGCGCACGCAAGAGATTTGATCTCTTAAAGGTCGTTGAACGAGCAAAAGTATAAGGCAATAAGGGTACTACAAAATGATTCAGATGGAATCCGTTCTCCAGAGTGGAGATAATTCAGGAGCCAAGGTACTTAAATGTTTTAAAGTTCTTGGTGGTAGCAAAAAAAGGTTTGCTGGCGTTGGCGATACCATTGTTGTATCTGTCAAAGAGGCTATTCCTAATAGTAAGGTCAAAAAAGGTAGTGTTCACAAAGCGGTTATTGTTCGTACCAAAAAAGAAATTTTAAGGCCGGATGGAACAACGATTCGTTTTGATGAAAATGCGGCGGTCTTGATTAAAGGCAAGGATAGTGATCCTGTTGGAACCCGCATATTTGGACCTGTTGCTCGAGAAGTGCGTAATCGAGGCTTTATTAGAATTGCGTCTCTTGCGCCAGAAGTACTTTAATAACTAATTTTTCGATAAGGTGATAAGAAATGGGTTATGTCCCTAGGCTTCAACAGCTCTATAGCGATGTCAAAGATGATCTTGCTAAGGAACTTGGCTTGCCTAATGTCAATCAAGTTCCACGCATTGAAAAGGTTGTCGTTAACATTGGTCAAGGAGATGCTGTACAGAACATCAAGATTCTTGAGGGGGCGATGCGAGACCTTGAGACCGTAACTGGGCAAAAGCCGGTTATGACAAGAGCGCGCAAGTCGATTGCTGGGTTTAAGTTAAGAGAAGGTGTGCCTATTGGCTGTAGTGTAACGCTGCGTCGCCAGCGCATGTACGAGTTTCTTGACCGACTTATTAACGTATCAATTCCCCGTATTAGGGATTTCCGCGGATTTTCTCCTAAAGCCTTTGATGGCCGTGGAAACTACACTCTGGGTATCAAAGAGCAAATTATTTTCCCCGAGATTGATTACGATAAAGTAGATAGAGTACGCGGGCTTGGTATTACAATTGTCACGCGTGCAGAAAACGACATCCAAGCGAAAGCCTTGTTAGATAAGTTTAACTTTCCCTTTAGGAAAAATTAAGGTCCCCACAAGGAGTAATAATGGCTAAGAAAGCATTAATCGAAAAAGCTAAAAGAAAGCCTAAGTTTTCAACACGAGCTTATTCACGTTGTAATCGTTGTGGCAGACCTAAAGCAGTATATAGAAAATTTGGAATTTGTAGAATCTGTTTCCGTGATTTAGCATCCAGTGGAATGCTGGCTGGTGTAACAAAGGCTTCCTGGTAATATTGAGTATTGATTGAGGTTAGGTATCAATGAACATTACAGATCCAGTTGCTGATCTTTTAACCAGGATCAGGAACGCACAAAAAGCCGGCCATGAAGTTGTCTCTGTGCCAGCTAGCAAAATGAAGATTGCAATTACCCACGTGCTTCGTGACGAGGGCTTTGTAAAAAATTACAAGTGTATTCGCGACAAGAAGCAAGGTGTCCTTAAAATTGCTCTAGCCTATACAGATCAAGGCAAGGGCGTTATCAAGGATATTCAACGGGTGAGCTGTTCGTCGCGTCGTAAATTTGTAAGTACAGATAAAATTCCATTTGTAAAAAATGGCTTTGGTACGGCGATATTGTCAACATCAAAAGGTATAATGACCGATCGAGAGGCTCGCAAGCAGCATGTCGGTGGTGAATATATCTGCTCCGTATTTTGATAGAGGTTTAATAGATGTCTCGTATAGGTAAGCAACCAATCGATGTCCCAGCTGGAGTCGAGGTAAAAATCGAAGGTAATCTCGTCAAAGTAAAGGGGCCTAAAGGAAATCTTGAGAGAGAACTGCATGCAGCAGTTAAGGTCGCAAAAGAAGGGTCGGTTGTCCAGGTAACTCCTGTCGTCGATGATAAGGAAAGCCGTAAATTTCATGGATTGAGCCGGACGCTTGTAGCAAATATGGTTGAAGGTGTTTCCAAGGGGTTTGAAAAAAGACTCAAATTAATTGGTGTTGGTTATCGTGCTGCCAAGCAAGGAACGGCCCTCAACCTAACGCTAGGTTATAGTCATCCTATCTTGTTTGAAGCCACTGATGGAATCGATTTAAATGTAGAGAAACAAACTACGATTATAGTTTCCGGAGCTTCGAAAGAGAACGTTGGCGAAACAGCTGCTAAATTACGAGCCCTGAGAGCCCCTGAACCTTACCATGGCAAAGGTGTGCGCTATGAGAATGAGCATATCGCCACAAAAGTTGGTAAGGCAGCTGGTAAAAAATAATCGATAGTAGTTAGGAAATAGTACAATGGCAAACACAAACAAAAAATTTCAGTTGAGATTGAAGCGAAAGAAAAGAATTCGGAGAAAAATCTCAGGTACTAGCGAGAGACCTCGATTGTCTATTTTCCGCTCAGCAAAACATGTTTATGCGCAAGTAATCGATGACGAGTCGGGCGCCACATTGGCATCTGTTAACAGCTTTAAAAAAGGTTCGAAAGACAGAGCTAATAGGGGAGCTTGTGCGGAGCTTGGGAAGAAGCTAGCGGAATTGTGTAAGAGCAAAAATATTGAATCTGTAGTATTTGATAAGAACGGCTATGCCTTCCACGGACGGGTAGAAGCATTCGCTAGTGGTGCTCGTGAAGGTGGATTAAATTTCTAAGTCATTTGGGAGGCCCGTGTGGCAAGAGAAGTGAAAGAAAAACGCGAAGACCTATTTCAGGACCGCGTTGTAAACATTGCTAGGGTGGCTAAGGTTGTTAAGGGTGGACGACGCTTTAGCTTTAGTGCACTAGTCGTGGTTGGTGACGGTAAAGAGAAAGTCGGCTTTGGACTTGGTAAGGCCAATGAAGTTCCTGATGCGATCCGTAAGGGCTCTGATCAGGCGAAGAAGTCATTGATCGAGATTCGCAAAAAAGGCGGTACAATTCCTTTTGAAGTAGTTGGTACTTATGGCTCAGCAAAGGTCCTTATGTATCCTGCTAAAAAAGGTAAAGGTATCATCGCTGGTGGTGCCGTACGTATCATCTGTGAACTTGCGGGAATTGAAGATATTGTTTGTAAGGTACATGGTACTCGTAACCAGCAGAATGTGGTTAGGGCTGTAATTAACGGACTAGCACAGTTGGAATCCATCGAGGACTATGCAGCAAGACGCGGAAAAGAAGCCGCTGATGTTTTCCAAGCTAGACACTAAGAGCTAGAAAGTAGGTAGAGGAAAGCTATGTCTAAAATTGTAGTAAAACAGACCAAAAGTCTAATTGCTGTACCCGAATCATTACGTAAGGTCATGCATGGATTAGGTCTTGGCAAAATTGGTAGAGTTAAGACGCATAAAGATAATAACTGTATTCGCGGGATGGTAAACAAAGTGCGCCATTTAGTTGAATATAAGTTGATATCTGAGTAACAGCGAGGCAGTTATTAATGAAAACTCTCAGTAATTTATCGCCTGCTAAAGGCTCAAATAAAAAGAAAAAGCGGATTGGTCGAGGACCGGGAAGCGGCTTAGGAAAAACTTCTGGTAAAGGCCATAAGGGTCAGAAAGCCCGTAAGGGTGGTAAAGTGAGACCAGGCTTTGAAGGTGGTCAGATGCCTCTTTATAGGCGTTTGCCTAAACGAGGTTTTAAAAATCCTTTTCGCGTTGAATTTAATCCCGTAAACTTAGATATTCTAAATAGGTTTGACGCGGATACGGTAATTACCCCTGAAGTACTCGAAAAAGCTGGTTTAGTACGTAAGCCTGGTAATCCAATAAAAGTTCTCGGACGCGGTAAATTGGAAAAAGCATTAAAAGTTAACTTGCATAAGTTTAGTGCTTCCGCAAGAGCAGCAGTGGAAAAGGCAGGCGGTCAAATCGAGGAGATCTAATCGTGGCACAGCGGATAACATCCCTTTCGGAGAGCATGAACCATCTCCAAAAGAAGATACTTTATACTCTTGGTTTTTTGGCGCTTTATCGAATTGGGGTTCATGTCCCTATTCCTGGGGTTGACGCCGCTAGGCTGAGTGAGTTTTTCCAAAGCCAAGGTGCCAACGCCTTTGGTATGATTAACATGTTCTCAGGTGGTGCTCTTGAAAGGTTTAGTATTTTTGCCTTGGGAGTTATGCCTTACATCTCCGCATCTATTATCGCCCAGCTTTTAACGGTTGTAGTTCCTCATTTGGAAGCCTTATCTAAAGAAGGTGAGGCCGGTCGCAAGAAGATTACCCAGTACACGCGATATGGCACTATTGTTCTGGCTCTGGTGCAAGGTTTCATGATAGCCCGGACCCTATCCAGCTCCGAGTTTGGTGGCGGGTCCCTGGTTCTAGATAATGGTATCGGTTGGCTGACGTTTACAGCCATAAGTCTAACAGCCGGTACGGCTTTGGTCATGTGGTTGGGAGAGCAGATTACGGAAAGAGGTGTCGGCAACGGGATCTCTTTAATTATATTTTGTGGTATAGTAGCAGGGCTACCTTCTGTTATCACAAATACTTATGGCAAGTTTAATTCTGCTGAAATGGAAATGATCCAAATTCTTCTGTTGGTAGTCATTGTTGTTGTGATCACTGCTGGGGTGGTTTTTATCGAGCAAGGGGCTCGGCAGGTACCAATTCAGTATGCCAAGCGACAGGTGGGCCGTCGTGTATATGGGGGACAAACGTCTCATCTTCCTATACGCGTCAATACAGCTGGTGTTATTCCTCCTATTTTTGCTAGCTCCCTTTTGCAGATACCAGTAACTGCAGCTCAGGTGATGGAAGGTAGCGAAGTGGCAAATATTATTAACGTACTTTTTGTTCCTGGTGGCTGGGCATACAACTTGGTCTACCTGTCTCTAATTATTTTCTTTGCGTTCTTTTACACCTCGATTCAGTTTAAGCCAGATGACATAGCTGAAAATCTTAAGAAACATGGTGGGTTTATTCCGGGGATCAGACCTGGTGCTAAAACAAGTGATTTTCTAGGTAAAATTATCAATAGACTTACCTTAACGGGTGCCATTTACTTGGCTGCTATTTGTTTAGTTCCGTCGATTATTACGGAACGTTTTAATGTGCAGTTTTACTTTGGTGGAACCAGTCTTCTTATTATTGTTGGAGTTGCTCTGGAAACATTTAGACAAATTGACGCGCATCGTCAGTCCTTGCGTTATGAAGCTTTTATGAAGCAAGGCAGTACGCGTAGCAGAGGGAGTCGGCAATGATATTTGTGCTTATGGGGGCCCCGGGTGCGGGTAAGGGAACCCAGGCAGATCTTCTAGTTGAGAAAGCTGATTTTCGAAAAATATCGACAGGTGACGCCTTGCGGCGTCAAATAAAGCTGGGCACTGACATTGGTAAAAGTGCCAGCAGCTATATGGAGCAGGGGGAACTTGTCCCTGACGAGGTGTTGCTTGAGATTTTAAAAGCTGAACTAGGTGATAATAAAGACGAAAAGCTTTTGTTAGATGGCTATCCTCGGAATTTGAAGCAGGCTCAAACTCTCAAAGGAATTTCGAATGCTAATCCTATTAAAGCTGCTATTCATCTAGATGTTGATTCATCCGTATTGATGACTAGGCTTTGTGGGCGACGAACCTGTTCTAACTGTGGGGCTTCTTTTCATATAGAGTACAGCGCTCCTAAAACTGAAGGTATCTGTGACCGTTGCGGCGGAGAGTTGATCCAGAGACCAGATGACAATGAAGAAAAAGTGGGCGTAAGATTAAAGGTTTATGATCAAGAGACGCGACCAGTTCTAGATTTCTATCGCGGTGAAGGTATTTACCAGCATGTCGATGGCAATGGGGAGACTGAAAAGGTTTTTGAAAGGTTATTAAAAACCGTAGAGACCTTGTAGGCTGGAGTTGTCGCAGTAAATTATTTAGTCAATAGCATAATAGGAGCTTGCTCTACTTAACTGAAAAATGTAAAGTGTCGCAGCTCTGATAAATGTAGGGTATTTTCCTAAATTTTAAACTGGCTAGAGCGGTAAGTATGGCAAAAGAAGATGTTATAGAAGTAGAAGGTGTCGTAAAAGAGCCTCTTCCAAATGCAATGTTCAAGGTGGAGTTAGAAAACGGCCACGAAGTCCTTGCGCATATAAGCGGTAAAATGAGGATGCATTTCATCCGCATACTGCCAGGTGACAAGGTTAAGTTGGAAATTTCACCCTATGATTTGGGAAGAGGACGAATCGTATACCGCTCTAAATGATATTTTTCGGAGATAGATCATGAAAGTTCGCGCAAGTGTGAAACCAATTTGTGAGAAATGTAAAGTAATCCGTAGACATGGCGTCCTACGAGTAATTTGCGAAGTTAAAAAGCACAAACAAAGACAAGGCTAAGTATTAGGAGATATAATGGCTCGTATCGCAGGGGTGGACTTACCCGCTCATAAAAGAGTTGATATAGCTTTAACCAGTATCTACGGTATCGGCAGAACAAAAGCTGCAAGTATTGTTGAGAAATCCGGAATTGTTGCCAATAAAAAGGCTGGCGAGCTAACTGGTGATGAGGTTAACACGATTCGTAGAATCATTGATGGCGATAGTATCTTAGTGGAAGGTGACCTTCGTCGTGAAGTTTCTCTCAATATCAAACGTCTCGTTGACCTAGGTAATTACCGTGGTTTGCGTCATCGTCGCGGTCTTCCTGTAAGGGGACAAAGGACCAAAACGAACTCACGTACCCGTAAAGGTCCGCGTAAGACCATTGCGAACAAAAAGAAATAACTGAGGCGTAACGCAGAGGAAGGTAGTAAAGATGGCTAAGGCTACTGTTAGCAAAAAAAGAAAAACCAAAAAAAATGTACCCATGGGTGTTGCTCATATCCAGGCCACATTTAACAACACTATAGTAACAATTACTGATCTAAACGGTGAAGTGGTTTCTTGGTGCACAGCGGGTACTAAAGGTTTTAAAGGCTCTCGTAAAAGTACGCCTTTTGCTGCTCAGGTAGCGGCAGAAGAGGCAGCTCGTAAGGCAATGGATGCGGGGATGCGTTCAATTTCTGTACTGGTTAAAGGACCAGGGTCAGGACGAGAAAGTGCCGTGCGTGCGTTGGCTTCCGTTGGATTAAAAGTGAACTTGCTCCGTGATATTACGCCAGTTCCACATAATGGTTGTAGGCCGCCTAAAAGGCGTAGAGTGTAGTCTTACTGATGGAAAGAGAGGTAATTTGACCTCTCTAACCCGATATTTATGGACCCCATAAAATAAACTGGTACAATAAGTATCAATTATTAAGATTTAATTTAGTCAAGACTAGTCTATCTAAGTCAGCCAAGTTTGAGCCTGATGGATAGTTAACGAAGCCTAACGGAGAGCATTTATGCATCGTAATTGGCAAGATCTAATCACACCCAATAACGTAGAGATCGCCACCCTAACAGACACGTATGGCAAGTTCGTCGCGAAGCCGCTGGAAAGGGGCTATGGGATTACTCTCGGTAATTCATTGCGCCGCGTGCTACTATCCAGCATCAATGGTGCAGCTATAGTTGCCGTACGAATTACGAATGTAGATCACGAATTAAGCACTATCCAAGGTGTCAAGGAAGATGTCACAGACATCATTTTGAATTTGAAGCAGGTCAATATCAGATACCTAGGCGAGCAGGATGCGCGTATTACCCTAAAGTCAACGGGGGAAGGCGTACTGAAAGCTGGTGATATCCAGGCTAGTAGTGATGTTGAGATACTGAACCCCGAGCAACACATTGCTACAGTGGGTGAAGATGGCTTCTTGGATATGGAAATGATCGTCCGCCACGGGCGGGGTTATGTTTCAGCCGATGCTAACAGGACGGAAGACATTCCAGCAGATTATATTGTTACCGACTCGATTTTTGCTCCAGTGCGTCGTGTTGCATACAATGTATCTAACGCTCGTGTAGGTCAAATGACCGACTACGATAAATTGACTCTGGAAATATGGACCAATGGTGCAGTAAGGCCCGATGATGGGCTAGCTTATGCTGCAAAGATTCTTAAAGAGCAATTGACCATATTTATCAATTTTGATGAAACAGAGGAAGTTGAGGCAAGGCCAGCCGAGGAAGACCTTGAGCGTAAGCCTCAGTTGAATGAGAATCTGTTCAAAACTGTAGATTCTTTAGAGCTCAGCGTACGGGCGGCGAACTGTCTTGAAAACGCCAATATCAAGTATATCGGTGAGCTTGTAACAAAAAGCGAAGCAGAGATGCTCAAGACAAAGAACTTTGGACGAAAATCTCTCAATGAGATCAAAGATATTCTTGCCGAAATGGGTTTATCCTTGGGTATGAAGATCGACGGCTTTGATCCCAGTATGCTGCGGCAGAGAGAAGCTGATACAAATTAATTTGATAAGTTAGAGAGAGGCAATATTATGCGACACAAGCATGGCTATAGAAAACTAGGTAGAGAGAGCTCTCATAGAAGAGCAATGTTGCGAAACATGGCGACATCACTCATAAATCACGAGAGCATTACGACTACTCTTCCCAAGGCTAAAGAGTTGCGGAGTGTCGTAGAGAAGATTGTTACTCTCGGTAAAAAAGGCAAGCTTCATAATCGCCGCCAAGCGGCCAGCTATCTATATGATAAGGCTGCAGTGGCAAAAGTTTTCGATAGTTTGGCGGGAAGATTTAAGGAGCGCCCTGGAGGCTACCTCAGAATCTTGAAGAGAGGTGTTCGTTTTGGTGATGGTGCTAAAATGGCTACTATACAATTTGTTGACTTTGAACCAAAGGCCAAATCTTAGCCTCGTTACTATAATAAAATCTAGAATCCCGTTAGGAAACTAGCGGGATTTTTTTATTTAGTTATAATTCTGTCTAAGACAAAATTTGCAAGGGTCAAGTTGATGAAGTTTTGTTGGTTAATTTTGTTACTAGTTTCTTCATGTCATAAAGTAGATCACCTGAAAAAGGAGCTTGATTACCAGAGTTTTCGATTTAGTGGTGGTACCTTGTTTTCAGAACCTACACTGGTAACTACTAAGGAAATTCATTTTGACACGGGAAAACTTCTTGGTCGCGAAGTTATTTTAGAAGGTAAAATAGATAATGTGGGAAAATATGATACCCATTTGGTAATTTCCGATGAATCAGGGAGGATGTTGGTGGTTTTGACCCATATTGAAGACGCCAGCCACATTTTAGAGAGTCAAGAGCAGAAACAGATAAGAGTCTTGGGTACAGTAGAAAGAGGTAAAAAAGGCTTGCCGTATATACTGGCAAAATCTGTCAATATTTTTAGCACAGAAAATCATTAATGATATTATTTACCTATGTTCTAAAAGATTTTCTGCGTTTCGTTCTTGGTGCCTTGGTTCTATGTGTCTTTTTGTTCTTACTGTTTGACTTCATTCACAAGACGACGCGTTATATTCCCCGTTACAACCCTGAAACGGCGCAGCTTGTTAAGCTTTATGCGCTAATGATTCCTAATTTATTAATTCAAGCGCTACCCATTGCATCCTTGCTGTCTTCAGTAATTTGTATGGTGCTATTAAGTCGTACTAATGAAGTGACGGCGATGCGAGCAGCAGGTATGGGGCCCCTTAGGATTGGAGCTCCCATCGCTGCCGGTGGGTTGCTGTTATCTTTGGGGTCGTTCATTGTAGGAGAGTTTATCCTTCCAGAAACAGCGCGGCAGGTACACTTTCTTCAAGAGGTTGTTATAGAAAAGGGTTCTGAGACTCAGTTGGCAGAGGGAGCCAGGTGGATCAGGCAGGAGCAAAGGTTGTTTAATTTTCGTGACTTTGATCCACTTACGAATAGTATGCGCAATGTCAAAATGATAGAGACAGGGCCTAATTTCCGGCCTAAGAAAACGATCGAAGCAGAGGTCGGGGTGTATCGTGAGGAAAGTCGGGATTGGCTCCTATCGGAGGTAAAAATATTCTATTTTTGGCCTAATGGCACCATCTCGTTCAGTGAAAAAGTGGACTTCATGCCGGTTATGATACCTGTGGAGCCTAAGAAACTAAAGCGAGAGAGAAGGCTTCCCAATGAATTGAGTTTATGGGAACTCATGGAAGTTATATCTAAGGGAGGCTCTTCAGGCATGGATATACTATCTTATCAAGTAGATATGCATGTAAAGTTTGCTTTCCATTTTGCATCCTTTGTGGTATGCCTTATAGGCCTGAAATTTGGTTATAAATCGGAGAGAAGTGTTGAAACCGCAAAAGGGGTGCTCTTGGCAATTGCCATTGGTATCAGTTATTGGTTTATCTTGAACTCGGGTCGTGCTTTAGGAAAAAGAGGTACATTAACGCCTTTTTTGGCGGCATGGGCAGCAAACTTTATCATTTTAGGTATTTCCTGGCTAAGTATAATACGAGCCAGAAAATCATAACCGGAATCCGAAAAATTCTTCCCTTGCTGTGTTATGTCATCCTTCCGAAATCTTCACCTACCTGGGTACGCTACGGTTAAGTAAGGTCGCCATGCCTTGCAGCCGAAGCTTTATTGAGCTACTTAAAATAATTAACTTTTTTTAAATTTTTCCGGTTTGGGCTCATAAGCTCTGAGAATCTGTCCTATTAAAATCAGCTCCGTGATAATAGACCTTGCGCCCCACCTTGGTTGTATGGATTTGCTTGCTGGAAACTAATTTTTTTAAGATACGTTTGGTCGTTGATTGGGAAACATCGATACGATTTGAAAGCTGAATGCTTGACTGGGGACCCTTTTCCAAAAGAGTCAGAATTTTAGCTTCCGATTCATTTACATGGCTGTTAGGTTTTGCCTTAAATTCAATAGCTTCGTGGAATAACCTGATCTTGTTATCCATAGTGACGATGAGAGGGGCTAGGGTATAAGGAAAGAGAGATCGTAACCTCATAATAGAGTTGCGGATCTTTTGTTGCCATCCCATCTGTTGCGTCGATTGATGCCAGACATTTTCCTGGAGCTCATCGGGGCTAGCGCTGAAGCCTCGCTTGCCGAGCAAGTACTGAATCAGTCGATCAAGAACCGGATAGGACTGTAAAGAAACCAGGTAGCTGTCGCTAACCAGATATTCTGAGTTGCCCAGGTATTTGACGCTTGGGGCAAAATAGAGTTTGGTGGCGGCTACAATAAATTGCATTTGCCAGCCACTGTGCAGTTTAGGAGAGTGGCCGCCAATAGTAGCTTGCCAGGTGGACAGGATTTCTTGTTTTTGAAATGGGGAAAGAGTGGTCTTCTGAGCATCGTCGAGATACTTTTTAGCTAAATCAAACTCTCCTTGTCGATAAGCTCGTGCAGCATTCAAAAAGCAGTATTGTACAAGAAATACTTTATATTCTACCGACTCTGATAGCTGGTGAAGAAAATCGAGAGCATGATGAAATTTGTCATCCCAAGCTTTTTCTATCAATTTGCCATGGGCTATGAGCGAATATGCTTGAGCTTCATAAAACATAAACCTATAAACTTTTGCTTTTTCAACCGCGTGCGTGGCGAGCTTATAGACCTCACAAAGATTTTTTCGAATAAGGTGTTGGCAACCCAATGCAATGATGTATTCCAGCCAAGTAGCATTATTATTTTTCAAATTTTTTGCCACTTTGATATTTAATTCTGATCTGATATTAAGTTGGGCGGATTTCACATGATACCGGCTCATGGTCGCTAATTCTTCAAGTGTATGAATCCCATTCTGGACTAGTGGCTTGACACAGTTTTCCAGTAGCTTGTAGGAGCGGTCAATCTCTCCACTTTGCCATGAAAGCTCCGATTTCAAAGTCATGTAACGGATTTTAAAGCGGTCTGATTCATCCTTTTGGGCTAATTTTAGGGTTTCTAAGCCATATTTTTCAGCATACTTGTACTTGCCAGCCTTCATGAATGTGAGAGTCATCATCGATAGGATATGCAGTTTGCGGAAACTCTTTTCCTGCTGAGGGATCAGCTGAAGGGCCTTACGATAATACTGGACAGCCTGGGTAAAAACTCCTCGGTTATGAAAATGAGTGCCATGAAAAGCGTAGCAGTGCGAAAGCGGACCACGTAGGTTATATTTTTCGGCTAAGGACTCGCACTCTGATACTAACTGACAGGCTTTGTCTTGAAATTCCATGCCAGAATTGTCATAACTGGCGGCGGAGTTAAATAGGGAGCTAGCTGCGGACTCCCAACGTTCATACTGGAGGTAAATAGCATAAGCTCTAGTAAATAGATTGGCAGCATCCGCATAGTTTCCAAGAAAGAATTTCGACCTTGCAACATTGGAGAGCATGTCCGCCTTGATGCGGGTTGGTAGGTTGGTGATGTCGACGGCATACTCTAACTTCTCAAGCATTCTCTTAGCCATATTATTGCGGCCTTCTTCGACGTAACTTTTGCAAATAATCATCTGAATGGTGATGGCGTCGATATCAGAGATGTGCTTAAGGCGCAGGCTGCGTGAAGCGATTTTTCTCGCCTGGCTTGGTTGCCCACTTTCTAGATAGATTTCTGCAACTTTAGCTCTGATACTAGGTAAGGGGATGGTGGCGATAGCCGTAGCTATTTCATTGCCTAAAGGAAGATCCCAGGAACTAAGGCAGCCTGAAAGTATAGGAACCCAAATTTTTTCACCAAATTGCAGAAAATTGCTATCGGCTGCCACAAGGCGATAAATTTCATTGATGGGTTTCGACATATTAGAAGTACTAATCAAGCTCTCGTACTCATCAAAAAACGATTCCCAGGCTTGCTTGCTATGGCAATTTTTGGCCTTTTTTATAACGTGGTCCCACTGCATCGGATGGTGCCATTCTAGTTATCAAACTCTTTGGCTTTTAATTGATTAACTCTAAGGAACTGTAGCAAACAGAGTCGGTTTTGTCTCATTCTTTTAAGAAGCTTGTGTATAAAATTCTAAGAAGATCTTAGTGATAGCTTATAAGGGAAAAGAAGTATTTGACAATTGTTGTCCTAGTGCTAAAAATAGTGAGCGAGAATACATTAACATTTTAGGCGAACGTTTGAGTTATCGCCTTGAATATACAGCCAAGCAGTTACTGTGGAGCTTTTATCGTGCGTAATACAGTATTCACATGGTTGACTTCTTTCTTCGTTGTGCTCGGAGTTTACGGGCCTGCGTTTTCCGCCAATGAGTTAAAATTAGTTAGCTCGCTGATGTGGGATCTTGATAATCGTTGGGTGTTTTATCCTGGAATTCAGGCTGTTACGGCTGGAGTTCATGATATTAAAAGGTTTAGGTTAGAATTTTATGTGGACCGACCCTTAAACACCAGTCAAGTTAGTCTTGATATAAAAGGCCCATTTCTGTCCTATCATAACGCCATAAGGCAGACGCAGAGGTTTTGCAGTACTGAAGCAACTATAGACAGAATTTCTGGTCTTCCGGTTTATCAATGTGCCATTGACTTCACTCTTTTAGAAGGTTTCCCTTTTGGTCAAGTAAGTATTCAGGCTGTATTGTCTTTGGACGGAGGTGAACTTCGTCACCCTAACTTATATTTTGTTATCTCAAGACCCCATGGTTATGAGGTAGGTAATACAACGGTTGAAACCATTGAGAAGGAAAATGGTTACCAAACTGTTTTTGAAGGCCTCTCCTTGACGAAGAATGTGGTGCAGATTAATTTGCCAGGCAATATGGCCTTAGGTAGTGGCTTTCTGGTTAAGAATCTGGATACCTTGAAATTAATTCTCCCTGAGCTGTCAGGTCTGCAGTTGGATGAAGCACACTATGTGGTTACCGCTGCGCACATTGCCCAAATGGATGAGTTAAGTTTTCTTAGAATGCATAGTAAGCTACATTTTGATTTACGCATAAGGGGGCCTTTTATCCCTCAAGCGGCAGAGCTAGTCTATTGGGATCTGCTATCTGACATCGCTATTTTGAGGCTTGAGGAGGAGAGCATACCATATATCGAGAGCGAAATGGGTATTCCCATAGATCAATCTGGTTTGGAGCTTCGTCCGCAGGGTCTGAGTGAACGGTGCCAGGTAGAAAGTTGTGAGGGCTTTTCAATTATTGGCTTTCCCATTTCTCAGCAGGGTGCGGTGGAAGAAAAAAAAGGTGCTATCAATCCCTATATCCCTTCGGATGACACTTCCAATTTTGGTGGGTTATATAAGCTGAAATTATATCCTGAAGGGCTCCATGACCGTCAGTTTGCAGAACCAGGTATGTCCGGAGGACCTATTCTAGATAACATGGGGTATGTGGTAGGAATGGCTATCGAGCGACCTATCGACGAGGACTCCTTAATTGGTCTATTATTTGAAACACCGCTGCGTCACCCCCAGCGAACAGAATCGTGCTTCTTAAGGTTTGACCCTAGTAACCGTTTGTTAGAGCTTAGGAATGATACTGAATATTGTTTTTATGGGAATTTAGGCTCGACAAAATTTGCTTCTGAAAACCTGCTCCAGGGTCATTGGCGGTTTCAAGAAGTGCTATCGCCTGCTCACTCCGTAGTAAGCGAAGGTTATGAAGGTGTGAATGGTCACGGTATTATCAATGGTCACGGTATTATCAACGGCAATGGAATCATTCGTTCAGAGGAAGATTTTATGACGATTCTTATCGGTCGCCATAACGTTTGCAGTGTGAATCAAGAGATTATGAAAAGTGGGTTTAAGCTGCACCCCGCATCGTTTGATAATTTTTCGGTTTTTGGGGTGCGCTTGGTAAATGTACCGGCAAATCATATTGCTAATGATTTCGAGGGCGAGATCGTCGTAGGCTATAGGGAAAATGTTTACGATGATGTTATTCCTATTTATTCCATGCGCGAATTTATTCGTTGGTTCCATGGGAATCATGATCGGGAGGATTTACGCGACTTGATAAAGCTTGCTCCTTAGTTCATTGATAATGAGAGGCTTGAAGTTTGTTTGGGGAAACTTTTCTGCAAAACCCATCAAAGAGTAAATACCTCGTGCTTCTATATTATGATCATGTACTGCAGTCATACGGCTAGACACACCTTGAGAATCGATGGTTTTATAGAGTGTAGTAGTGTTTGAATCTCTGGACCAATGAAGCTGAAAATACTCTTCTCCGTTGCGGTAAATGACATCGAATTCAGAAATCTTGCCAAATTCCAAAGAGCGAAACCTAAGGTCAATGGGGCCATCCCCGCGAAACATTCGCCAATTGTTGTTTGCATATTTGGGTTCCACATGTTCAGGTTTTATTTCTAATGCGGAGTAACCCTGACGAAATGCTTCGATGAATGACTGTAAAAAAATGAGGGAGCGATGGTCATAATGATGAAATTTGCATCCAGTAAGTCCGCGACGATTGTGAATGGGTGCTAATCTAATGGGGCACTCCTGACCGCAAATATGTAGGATGGCTTCTAGTTCATCTTCCTGGGATAAGTTGGAGGATTTAGCTAGAGCGAGTCCCCCATAACTAATGTCGAGAATATCAAGCTTACGATCTCGGAAGATCAGATGAAAAAAAGGGTAACCTTTTAAGGGAAAGCGATTATGACGACGATTTTCTACTAACCCGCTTTGCAGGGGTTGGTGACTACCGAACAGAAGATTTAATGGCCAAAAATTCACATTCTTTCTCTTTGCTAAAAATACCTTCTAGGATATCGGTTGAGATTCTGTCATACTTGAGGTCAGAGGTCCCCATGGGGATTAGGGATTAGAATCTGACCAACTTATTACAAGTTGACCGGATGCACTTGCTGTGATATGGTCCCGATAATCTGGGTGAGAAGGCTATTGCCATCCGGATTTTGAAGTCATGAATGCTATCGTGATGCCTTGCGGTCCTCCAGTTTTGGGGATATAGCTGGGCTTTTTTATTGGAAAAAGAATGAATCGAGCCACTAGAAATGAAATTATAAACCTTGTGGATCAAGCCATTAAGCCCATCGAGCAAGAGTGTATTGAAGTGGAGTGGGTGGCTGGAGAAAAGATTCTACGAATTTTCATTGATAGCCCCCATGGTATTGACATGGATGACTGCTTGCAGGCCAATCAGATCGTAAGCGAAATTGAAGCCATAGACAGTATGATCCCTGGGCAGTATCGATTGGAAGTTAGTTCTCCGGGGGTTGATCGACCCCTAAGAACGTTGGCTCACTTCGAACAGGTCATCGGAGAGACAATTCGAGTCAAACTCATCGAAAAGGTTGATAATAGTAAGCAGGGTAGCGGTCAGCTACTAGGAGTTGACGATCTTAGTACGCTCCGTATTGCAAGAGAGAATGGTGAGTGGCATGTGCCAATAAAGCTGCTTAATTACGCAAATTTGGTATATGATTGGAATTGAGTTATTTGGTCTCTGGGGCCAATCCAGTAATTAATTATTAATACCCATGAGGTACAAAATGACATTGTTAGACAGTTCTGAACTTGAATCGGAATTAAGAAAAGTCATTTCTGGAGTCAGTCGCGATAAAAACCTAGACAAAGCTGTTATTGTAGATGCTCTTGAGCAGGCTGTTGTTCATGCTGCTCGAAGGTCTTTGGGAGCTACTTCCGACCTTGAAGCCCACTACAATGAAGAAACAGATGAAATAGAACTATACCAATTCAGAACTGTGGTTGACGACGATGATGTAGCCAACGATCAACTAGAGATTGCCCTGGCTGATGCTAAGCAGCTAGACTCCGAAACTGTCATGGGAGATGCCTTAGGGGTAAAAATAGATACCTCCAAGTTTGGGCGCATAGCGGCACAATCAGCGAAGCAAATTATTGTGCAAAAAGTACGTGACGCTGAAAGGGCTCAGATTCACGAAGAATTTTCTGATCGCGTTGGCGAAATATTGAGTGGCTACGTGCGAAGGTTTGAGAGAAATGATATTATAGTCGATCTTGGCAGAACAGAAGCTGTTATTCCTTACAAGGAGCAGGTTCCCACAGAAAAGTTCCGTGTTAAAGATCGGATCCAAGCTTATGTGTTG
Organism: Pseudobacteriovorax sp.; assembly: GCA_050293845.1. Classification (GTDB taxonomy): domain Bacteria; phylum Bdellovibrionota_B; class Oligoflexia; order Oligoflexales; family Oligoflexaceae; genus DT-89. Next base: position 24,379 of record JBNKNM010000007.1, read on the forward strand.
GATGTTAAAAGATCATCTCGGGGGCCTCAGGTGGTAATGTCACGGGCACATCCTGGATTTTTAATCTCTTTGTTTGGTCAGCATGTTACTGAGATTTATGATGGAATTGTAAGTATTGAAAGTGCCGCACGTGATCCAGGCTATAGATCAAAAATAGCCGTTTATTCGAAAGATTCCACAGTAGATCCTGTCGGAGCTTGTGTGGGTATGAAGGGAGCGCGTGTCCAAGCAGTAGTGAATGAGCTTAATGGTGAAAAAATCGATATAGTTCCCTACGACCATGACCCTGCTCGACTGGTATGTAATGCATTAGCTCCGGCAGTCGTCTCAAAGGTTATCGTTGATGAAGAACGGCAGAGCATGGAAGTGGTGGTTGCTGACGATCAGCTATCTCTGGCTATCGGAAAACGAGGCCAAAATGTAAGGCTTGCAGCTCAGCTGACAGGTTGGCGTCTTGACATCAAGAGTGAGTCCTCTATTGAAGAGAAGCTAACAGATGCGAAGAATGTTCTTGCAACTATCGAGGGAGTTAACGATATGATGGCTGAACTCTTAGTCCAAGAAGGGTATAATACGCCAGCAGAGGTTGCAGAATTATCGCCGAGGGCTTTATTGCGATTACTAAATTTAGAGCAAGATCAAGCTCTTGCACTTATAGAGAACGCCCAAACTGTTGCAGAACGCTTGAGGCATTCGTTGCCAGAGAATATAGAGCCAGAGCTGCTTGCTAATGCTTCTGCTAACCCTGTTTTAGAACCGGAGGTGGAAGAAAATGATCAAACTAACGACCAAAGAGTTAGTATATTTTTGCAGCTATCAGGGGTTGGCGAGGCGACAGCCTATGCCTTAGCAGATGGCGGTTATGGGACTATTGGAGATATTATTGCAGATACAGCTGAAGAGGTCGCGCAGAAGACTGGGCTTTCCCTAGGGGTCGCTCGTACTGTCCAAATGGCAGCGGATCGATATTTGCAATCTGAATAAGAAATAATCTTTTGGGGGACTCGGATCGGATGTCCAAAGTTCGTGTTTATGAGCTAGCTCGTGAGCTAAAAATCGAAAGCAAGGTGCTTGTGTCCAAGGTAAAGGATATGGGGATCGATGTGTCGAGTCATCAGAGTACCTTGAGTGCAGACCAGGTGGTTCGAATTAAACGGCAATTACAAGGCGGCTCTAGTGACTCTGCTAAAGCTCCTCGTGTGATTAGGCGTCGCCGGAAAGAGGTGGCGGCTTCTCCTAAACCAGAGAGTGCTACACCAAAGGAGCATGAAAAACAGGAAGCAGTGGCATCACAGCCAGAAAGCCCCGTAAAAGAAGAAGAACAGAAACCTATCGTACAGAAAGAGCATCAACCTCAGGAAGAGAAGCAACCTGAGGTTGCCGTGGCAGAGACTGCTGCAGAGCTAGTGAAGGAGGTTTCTAAGGAAGATCAAACACTTAGCCATGGTGTGACAGACGAAAAGGCACCAGCTGTGGCTAAGTCTAGTGATAGCATCGAAACCCCCCCTAGCACGGAACAAGCCAAACCTCAAGAGGCCGAAGTAAAAGCAGAAGCGGCGTCAGAACCAGCCCAAACTGCTCAAAAGGACAAGCCGCAGGAGTCTGAGGTTAAGGCGGAAGCCGTTGCACAATCAAAGGAAAAATCTGTGAGTACTGCTAAAGCTGAAAGTAAACCGGCTAGGTCCAGTGGAGGAGCAACCATTGTTCGCAGGGCGACAAAGGAAGAGGTTGCTAGAGTTCAGCGCGATAGGGAAGAAAAAGCTGAAAGGCGAGTGCATAAAGGGCGTGGCTCCGATCAGCGACGCGGTGGCCCCCATCGTGGCTCTGGTGATCGGGAAAGAAGTCCTGGAGGAGTTCACGCAAGACCTGGTTCTGACCGGGATCGCCCTAGAGATGGCTCGTTTCGACCGCCTCAAAGTGGTCAAGCCCAGGGTAGGGGAGAGCGTCCTTCACAACCGAACGTTGCGATCAGTGCCAGTGACTTTGATCCAGGCTTAAACCCTGAGAAACAGCACGATCGCGTACGCGATAAGAAAAAGGCGACCCCATCGTACAACGAAGCTACAGATGATTCCGCCAGTGTAAAAAAAGCTGTTTCGAAGATGAAGCGCGATCAGTTTTCGGTGCGCAATATATTAAGCCAAATCGACTCTGATGATGAAGAGACTCCGGTTGTGGCTCCAGGTCGCAAAAAAACGGTCTATACTCCCCAAGCTTCAAGTCGCAAAAGGGATATTAAGCGTCGCAAAGATCTCAAAAAGACGCAAATAACAACGCCCCGTGCCGCCTATCGGGTGGTGAAAATGGGTAATGAAATTACCGTAGCTGACCTTGCCAAACAGCTATCGGTTAAAGCCTCTGAGGTCATTAAAAAGCTTATGGGTCAGGGGATCATGGCGACGATCAATCAGAATATAGATTTTGACGTCGCTTCCATAATCGCTTCTGAATATAAGTTTGAAGTCAAGAGTAATATTGTTTCTCTTGAAGACATATTAGCTGCCAAGAAGCAAGCTTATGCGCAAGCGGATCAGGTAGAAAGACCACCAATCGTTACAATTATGGGTCATGTTGACCATGGTAAAACTTCAATTCTCGATGCTATCCGCAAAGCTAAAGTTGCAGCTGGTGAAGCTGGAGGAATTACCCAACATATTGGTGCCTATAAAGTAGATAAAGACGGTAAGGAAATTGCCTTCCTCGATACTCCAGGTCATGAAGCTTTTTCGGCTATGCGATCAAGGGGGGCTCAGGTAACAGATATTGTAGTTCTCGTTGTAGCAGCTGACGATGGGGTCATGCCTCAAACCATTGAAGCCATTTCCCATGCAAAGGATGCTGGTGTACCGATCATCGTTGCGGTGAATAAAATTGATAAGCCTAATATCAATCTTGATCGGGTATATACTGAATTGACCGAGCATGGCATTCAATCAGAAGAGTGGGGTGGCGACACCCAGTTTGTAAAAGTGTCGGCACTGCAAGGTACAGGCCTTGATGACCTATTAGAAGCTATTCTCCTTCAAGCGGAGATCTTAGAACTGCATGCTGCCATTGAAGTGCCAGCAACAGGTGTTGTGGTGGAGGCCCATTTGGACCGCGGTCGTGGTCCTGTGGCAACGATGATTGTTCGGCAGGGTACCTTACATGTTGGTGACTTTCTTGTGGTAGGAACCAAAGTGGGGCGTGTGCGAGCGATGCAAGATCACTTGGGTCGTAAGCTAGAAAATGCAGGTCCCTCTACACCTGTAGAAATTATAGGACTATCAGAAGTGCCTATGGCTGGGGACAGCATTGATGCGGTGGAAAGTGAAAAACAAGCCCGTGAGGTAGCAAACTGGAGGGAAGAAAACGAACAGCGTGGTACTAGCTCTAAATCTAGTGCGGCTTCTTTAGACGAGTTGTTAAGCCGGGTAAAAGAAGCTGAGATGCTTGAAGTTCCTGTGATTATTAAAGCTGATACCCAGGGGTCGGTGGAAGCCGTAGCAGAAGCTGTTCTAAAACTCAATACCGACCGGGTCCGGAATAAGATTGTTCATAAGGCTGTTGGTGGTATCAATGAGTCAGATATCTCCCTTGCCGAAACTTCTGGGTCCGTTGTTTTAGCATTTAACGTGCGAGCTGCCAGAGGGTTAGACGATGAAGCCGATAAACGCGGTGTACCCGTTAAGTACTTTAGCGTTATCTATGAGATTGTCGATGTTATCCGAGCTATTATGGCAGGGAAATTACCTCCGGTGCAGAAGGAAGTTGTGATTGGCCATGCGGAGGTGCGTGATACCATTAAAGTGCCTAAGGTAGGACTCGTTGCTGGTACTGCTGTAACCGATGGTAAGGTAACCAGAAACTCTAGTGTACGATTAATTCGCGATGACGTTGTCATATTTAGCGGTCGTGTAGGTTCATTGCGGCGGTTTAAAGATGATGTCAAAGAAGTGGCGCAGGGGTATGAGTGCGGTATTGGTATCGATGGTTATCAAGATATTCGCATTGGCGATATTCTAGAAACCTTCGTTATTGAAGAAGAGGCTCCTACTCTTTAGCTCCTCAATTTTAGTAGAATATAATTTTCCAGCCCCGGAAGACCAAAGAGCTTCACGGGGTTTTTTAGGTATTTCAAAGGTGGTAAATCATGGGACTTAGGCAGGAAAAATTAGCAGATGAGATTCGCGATATTTTAGCGTCATGTTTTCTAGGGGGCAAGATGTCCGATCCTAGGCTGGAGTCGGTGACCATCACAGCTGTCAAATTATCAGCTGACCTACAGATTGCCTCCGTATACTTTCGACTCTACGAAGGGGCAGAACTTGAAGCTTCGCAAGCAGCTCTGCGTTCTGCTAAAGGATATCTCAAAAAGAAGTTGTCGAAATCTTTGGATATTCGAAGAGTTCCTGAACTGAGGTTTTTCTTTGACGAGAGCATCGAACAAAGTTCACGCATAGAAGAATTACTACGAAAAATTGACTCTGAGGAGGGTGAGTAATTGGGGCGTCGCGGTGTAAAACAGACCTTTCATGGTATGCTAGTCGTCAATAAGCCCTATGGCATGATATCAAAAGATGTCTCAAGGTGGTTAGAAAAGCGTATTGGTCGGGAAAAGATTGGTCATATGGGAACATTAGATCCCTGTGCCAGCGGTGTACTGCCTTTACTTTTTGGTAAAGCAACAAGGTTGCAGGATTACTTGTTGAATATGGATAAGGCTTATCAGTTCGAAATTACTTTTGGGCAAGCTACGGAAACCATGGATGTTGCAGGAAAGGTTTATGAGGAAGGTCCATGGGACCACGTAACAAGAGAGGACTTAGAAGCCATCTGTCAGGACTTGGAAGGGGAGTTTTTGCAAGTTCCTCCCATCTACTCGGCGCTGAAATATAAAGGGAAGCCACTTTATGAGTATGCAAGAGAGGGGCGTCAGGAGGAAGTTCCTTTGGACTCCTTCAAAAAAACTGTTGAAATAAAATCGCTCAAGCTTTTAAAGTTTAAAGGGAAAGAGGCAAAGTTTTCAGTAGTTTGTTCAAAGGGAACGTACGTACGTGTCATTGCGCATACCATCGCAAGACGCGTCCATACCTGTGGCCATGTAACCGAGCTTATACGCACCCAAGCGGCGGGATTTGATCTCGATCAGGCTTTGGGTCTTGATGCTATTGAAAAGTTCGAAGGAGTTTTTGCCGACCTACTGATTCCTCTTAGTGAAATCGATCTCCCTTTGCCCAAATGGATTGTCCCGGATCAGGAAACCACCAGGAAGTTGAAATTAGGGCAAAAAATGATGGTTGATATGCGCTACTTTGAAGAAGGTTTGAGTTATAAAGGCTTAAAAAGGCTGTCTTTAAGGGCCATTGATAGTATTTTGCTTTTAGATAATAATAACGAATCATTTGGAATAGGTAGCGCCATGGCTTTAAATATGGGGCGTATGGCAATACAAATGAGGAGAGGACTCTCATGACAATACAAAATAAAGATTATCTATTTACTTCTGAATCTGTAAGCGAGGGTCATCCAGACAAAGTCGCGGATCAGATTAGTGACGCCATTCTTGATGAGCTTTTAAAACAAGATAAAAAATCCCGTGTTGCTGTAGAAACACTCGTTAAAACAGGTCTTGTCGTTATCGCTGGGGAAATCACCTCGGATGCTCGCGTCGACTATGCTGCCGTTGCACGTAAAGTTATCGCCGACATTGGTTATAACGATGGAGAACTAGGTTTTGATGCCAAAAGCTGTGGAGTTATTACGGCCCTAGATCAGCAGTCAGCCGATATCGCTATGGGTGTAGATGAAGGGGGTGGTCTGCATACAGAGCAGGGTGCCGGCGATCAAGGCATGATGTTTGGTTATGCCGTTAATGAAACCCCAGAGTATATGCCTGCTACTATTAGCTATGCTCATAAGCTGCTAAAGTCTTTGTCGGAGCACCGCCGCAATGCAACAGTTCCGTTTTTGCGCCCTGATGCGAAAAGTCAAGTGACAGCGGAGTACATAGATGGAAAATTAAATCGCATTGATGCTGTCGTTCTTTCCACTCAGCATAGTCCCGATGTATCCCATGATGAGCTGAGTAAGTTTGTTGTAGAAGAAGTCGTGAAAAAAGTGATCCCAGGTGAGCTGCTAGACGATAAAACCAAGTACCATATTAACCCCACTGGACGTTTTGTGATTGGGGGGCCTCAAGGAGACTGTGGACTCACAGGTCGTAAGATTATAGTTGATACCTACGGGGGGCATGGAGCTCACGGAGGCGGAGCTTTTTCTGGTAAAGATCCATCCAAAGTCGACCGCTCTGCAGCCTATATGGGACGTTACATTGCAAAGAATATTGTCGCCGCTGGCCTTGCAAACCAGTGCTTGGTTCAGCTAGCTTATGCTATTGGCGTTGCGCAACCTGTTTCTGTATATGTAAATTCTTATGGAACAGGCAAGATTTCCGATCTTAAAATTGCAACGGCTGTGCAGGAATGCTTTAGACTTACACCGGTGGGAATCGTGGAGACTTTTGATCTGTTAAGACCCATTTATCGTGAATCTGCTTCCTATGGGCACTTTGGAAGGGAAAACTTTCCTTGGGAGCGTACTGATAAAGTTGATGCGCTGAGAAAGTTTCTTTAAATTTAAGTGCCATTAGCATTTTTTCTTGGCTAACCACCATTCTCCCGACTATACTGGGAGGATGGATAACAAACCAAATTTAAACCGAAAAAGACTATATCTGGTCAATCGAGATTTTCAGCTACGCTATGTAGGAGCAGCTGTGACGGTTGGCATACTATCAACCCTTTTGACTTTGGTCCTGATTCTTTTCCCCTTATACCAGTTTGAAATTTTGAGAATTCCTCGATTCTTACCCCTACCTATCCTTGCACTCATGACTTTAGCTGCCGTTGCTAATGTAGCTATGATAGGGGTTTTAGGCATTTTTATCACCCACCGCCTTGCTGGGCCTATGTATAGCCTCGTAAAGCATTTCCGCCTTATCGAGGAGGGCTGCTGGGTCAGCAATATTCGACTCCGTGAAGGCGATGATATGAGGTATGTTGTACGGAACTTTAATGGTATGATGGCGTCGATTAAGCAAAGGACTCAATCAGACCTTGAGCAATTAAAAATGATGCAATCTCTCAGCAATGAAGAAAATTTAGAAAGCTCGGAAAAGTTAGAGAGAATTAGTAATCTTATTTGCGAGTTAGAGGCAGAAGTGAGTTCCCGTCTGTCCTCCCCCAGTATGAATACAATGGTAAAATAATATGTGGATTGAAAAACTTACCGGAGTGTACACAGAATCGCTCCCCTCGGGTATTGTTATTGACGTATGTGGTGTGGGCTACGGAGTGGAGATCCCGTTGTCGGCAATTTGGGAGCTTCCTAACAAAGGAGAGAAGCTATCCCTTTGGATTCATTCCCATGTTCGTGAAGATAGTATCCGATTATTCGGCTTTCCCGCATATGAGGACAAGGTCGTTTTTGAGACTCTTTTGACCCTAAATGGTGTTGGGCCTAAGGTGGCATTAGCTATACTATCAACTCTGAACCTTTCAGCGATTAATAGAGCTATAATTCATAATGATCATGCAATTTTTACATCTGTACCGGGTGTTGGGGCGAGACTTGCTGAAAAGATCCTCGTGGAATTGAAACCCAAACTGGAAAAAATGAGAACCAGGGCCCAGAGTTTGGCCCTTGAGGATGCGCCTATTAGATTATCCCATGATGATTTTGAGGAATTAGGTGAAGAGACAGCTGACCCCTTTAGCGTTATGCTTGATGATGTGAGGTCGGCTTTGGAAAACCTAGGATATAAAGACAAGGCTATTTCACCTATCACGCAGCGTCTCAAGTCCGAGTTTAATCTGGATACGCCGTTCCAAGAGTTGGTGCGTAAGGCTTTGCTGTATCTAGCAGACAAGGGGGAGAAGGGTAAGAAGCCCCCTAGGCGTCGTACAACGGTAGAAAAAGAGCTATTTTAAGAACATGCTGTCAATTATCCCCACCTAAAGGAGGGGGCTTCTGGAGAAATTTGATGAAGGCTGATATTGATATTCTGGACTTGAGCCACACAACAGAGCGTGTGGTTGATCCTCAACCTTCTTCCCAAGAGCATCAGCTTCCCGCCCTGAGACCCCATAGTTTTGATGATTATCCTGGTCAAGAAATCGTTAAGGAAAACCTAAAGATTTATGTGGCGGCGGCTCAAAAGAGGGGACTTCCCCTGGACCATTGCCTGTTCCATGGCCCGCCAGGATTGGGGAAAACGACTTTAGCGAGGATTATCGCTTCTGAGCTTGATGTGCCTTTTTATCAGGCAAGTGGGCCTTCCATTGATAAGCCAGGGGACTTAGCTGGAATTCTTGCAGGTTTTGAGTCAGGGGCCGTGCTGTTTATTGATGAAATACATCGTCTCCCGATAACCGTGGAGGAAGTGTTGTATTCCGCTATGGAAGATTTCTGTGTCGATATTCTTGTTGGCCAAGGAGCTTCCACAAGAACGGTGCGTATGCCCATTCAACCATTTACCTTGGTCGGGGCTACAACAAGGGCAGCCAGCCTATCGGCGCCACTATTGAGCCGTTTTGGTATTCAAGAGCACTTAGATTTTTATTCCGATCGATCCCTAGCACAGATTTTAAAGCGCAGTGCCAATATATGGGGAATTCCTTTGGCTGACGATGGAGCTTCGGAACTGGCGCGGCGGTCACGAGGAACACCGCGTATTGCCAATCGCCTGTTGCGTAGAGTGCGTGACTTTGCTGAATTTGAAGGCTTGACTGAGTTTCATAGTGATATTGTCGATAAAACCCTGGATCGTTTGCATATAGATGCCTGTGGGCTGGATCGGATGGATCGCAAAATCTTGTCCGTTATCCGTGATCGCTATGATGGGGGGCCCGTAGGAATAGAGGCCCTTGCTGCCACGGTAGGTGAAGAGCGAACCACCATAGAAGATGTGTACGAGCCATATTTGACCTTTAAAGGATTTATTTTGCGAGGACCTCGTGGCCGAGAGATCTCATCATTAGCGGTACAGCATTTGGATGGTTGCAGAGTTTAAAGGGAGTGGCAATGAATATTGATGATGTTGTCTATGCTGTGGTCCTGGGGATTATTCAAGGTGTCACCGAATTCCTGCCCGTGTCGAGTTCAGCTCACTTGATTATTGCTTCCTGGCTGTTTAAGGGTAAATCGCTCTCTTTGTCCCTGAATATAGCATTACATATGGGAACTTTATCCGCTGTATTGGTTTACTTTAAAAAAGATTTTATCAGTATATTAAAGTCTTTAGCAGCTTTATCTAAGAATCACCGCAATCCAGAGATCATGCTAGCTAAAGGGTTGGTTGTTGGTACCATCCCTGCTGCTGTAGTAGGCCTAGCCTTTAAAGATGAGATCGAAGCCTATTTTCATAACCCTCAAGCTGTGATTTATCCGCTCGCCATTGTTGGAGTCTTGCTATGGCTGATTGATCATAAGTCCCATCAGAGCCGCAATATTGTAGATTTAAAAATTTCCGATGCCTTCCTCGTAGGAGTTGCACAGATGTTTGCCTTGATTCCGGGGACTTCTCGTAGTGGTGCCACTATTGTAGGTGCACGGATTCTTGGCTTTGATCGCGAGAGTGCCGCACGGTTTTCTTTTTTGCTAGGTACGCCAGCAATGCTTGGTGCGGCGGTTCTTGAGGGTGAAAGTTTAATAGCAAGTTTAAGTGACCCGGTTTTCTATGTTGGTTTTCTGGTATCTGCTTTGGTAGGAATTCTAACTATCCATTTTCTCTTACAATTTGTGAAGAGGTTTGGCTTTTTAGTATTTGCTTTATATAGAGTAGTCGTGGCTATCTTCCTATTCTTTCTGGTTTAGGCAGAGTGTCATAAGCACTGAGATGGGAATTGGGGGGATTTATGCCAGAAAAGATCCGTCGTTCATGGCTAGCAAAGTTGATTGCAGCTGGTTTTATTTATATCGTAATACTTGGTAATATTTGGTTTTCTCGTGGTATTAGTGGGGATAGTACGCCGCACTGGATGATGGTCGCCTTTGTGATTGGCATGATTTGGGTCTTAGGTCTAGGAGTTGCGATGGGTGTGCAGTGGATTTATTTGTGGCATACCGATCAGCTTCATTCCGGGGACCAGTATGGTCTCGAATCTTAAGCCAGAACTGGAATATGATGCTGGTACCTTAATTTTTCACGGCTATAGCCAAGGTACAATAGGTGCCTTAGACGAGCTGGTTTTTGATACGAGGACCCTGGAGTGGCGTGCACCAGCATTTCAATATCGCAATATCGTCTATCATTGCTATATCCATAAGATTAAAATTGCGGATCAGGCTCGTCAGTATGAAAAAATAAACTTTGAGCTGGTAAAAACCATTGTCCCGCGGGTTCACCAAAAAGCCGCTCTTGCAGAGTGGATCAAGGCAGGACGTCAGGGTGTGGTTTGCTTACCCACTGGCGCTGGTAAAACGATTCTGGCATTAATGGCGATTGCTGATGTGAAGCGCCCCACCTTAGTGGTGGTCCCCACCATCGACCTACTCCAACAATGGCACCAACTGATGGAAGAATTCTTTGGTATTTCCATAGGGATGCTAGGGGGTGGTCATAAAGATATTCAAGCTATCACAGTAGCGACCTACGACTCGGCTTATTTGATGTGTGAGCCATTAGGTAATCGATTTGGATTCCTGGTATTTGACGAATGCCATCACCTGCCCTCTCCCCAGTATCAAATGATTGCCCGGTGTTCCATTTCACCCTTTCGCTTAGGTCTCTCAGCTACAGTAGAAAGAACCGACGGCAAGGAGGAGCTGATTTATCAGCTGGTCGGCGATTTGGTTTACGAAGGCACTATTGGGGAAATGGTCTCGAAGGTGCTGGCACCATACGATGTGGTCAGCATCCAGGTAGAGCTGAGTGCGGACGAAAAAAGTGATTATCAAAGGTACCGCAAGATCTATACGAATTACATCCGCAAAATGCGAATCGACTTTTCATACCCCGGAGCCTGGCAAGAGTTTATCCGCCTAAGCGCTCGCACCCCTGAAGGCAAAGCAGCCATGGAAGCTTACCGGCAGCAGAAAAATCTAGCCCAAGCTTCGGAGGGCAAAGTTGCGGAGATATGGAATATATTGGCCCATCACCAGGGCGATCTTATCATTATTTTTACCAATGATAATGCTATGGCCTATCGCATTGGCCAAGAGTTTTTTTTACCGGTTATCACCCATCAAACGCGACCTAAGGAACGTAAGCGTATGCTGGCAGCTTTTCGTCAAGGTGAGGTCGATGTGCTGGTCACATCAAAAGTTCTGAATGAAGGAGTAGATGTACCGGAAGCCAGCGTCGGGGTAGTGGTTTCGGGCAGTGGGGCTGTACGCGAGCATGTACAAAGGTTAGGGAGAATTCTACGGCATAAAGAGGGAAAACGAGCCGTTATGTATGAGTTAGTTTCGAAAGATACTAGTGAAACTTATGTTAATAAACGCAGGCGTATGCATCATGCTTACCAAAAACCTACTCAAAAATACCATTAGGCAGGGGAAAGTGTTTCCCAAATATATCAATCCAGGCCAAGACGAAGCACAATCTTTGGCCCAGCAGATGCTGTCGGTGTTCGCATCAAGCGTAGGTGAAAGCGTCAAAGAGTTAGAAACAACGCTAAAAAATTTCAATAGCAATCCTATAAGCGAGGGCTTTAAGAAGTTGCTTATGGATAGTTGTGAATTTTCTGACGAGGGATTTGCGACCGTGGAAGAGAAGCGTTGGCAGCTCTTGCAGAGGTCTAAACAGATTAGAGCAACCTATCAGTTCGCAAGGAAGGAACAATTTTTTGAGCTGCTTGCAGAGGGGCAAGATATAAAAAAACTACAGGAGTGTATTTATAGCGATTTACCTCACAACCGTCGTCTAACTACATTTAAAAGTATGGACCCCGAGCAATTGATTCACCGCTATAATGCAGCTCAAATTCAAGGACTCTTGTTGTTTGCGAAAAAAGTGACGTGTAAGGTTTACCAGCTCAGCCTAGTTGAAAAAAGACGATTGATGCAAAAGATTAAGTTTCATGGCCTTTTGGTAGATACCAATGCTTTCATAGGGGACACGGAACCTCTGACCTTCGAGCTTAGTGGTCCCTTAAGTATCTATGAGGGGGCTAGTACTTATGGGGGGCGACTCGCCAATTTTTTTCCCCATTTGTTGCATTTTAACAAATGGGATATGGTAGCGGCGATTAAGCTGAATCAAAAAATATTAAATCTTGAGCTTAATCATAAGAAAAAAATTCGCTCCCATTATAAAGCCTTAACCGGCTATATTCCCGAAGAGTTTTCCAGTTTTATGGAGAACTTTAATAGCAAGATGGATGGTAAAAACGGATCGTGGAAGGTTTCATTATGCAATGATTTTATTCACTTGGGTGGCAATGATTACAGCTTTCCTGACTTTGTATTTGAAGGCTCTCAAGGGCGTAAGCGCTATTTAGAACTATTTCATCGTTGGCATAGTAGTGCTATTAAAAGGCGCTTGCGAAGTGTTGCAAACCAAAGTAGCACCCTTATATTGGGGGTGTGTAGGAGCATATTAAAAGACATTAAAACGAAGGAGATGATGCAGCAAGCCAGTGAAAATAAGATAAAAATAGTCACTTATACTGGATTTCCTACGGTGAAGGCATTATTGACCTACTTAGACTGATGTTATCGCCAATAAAGCACTGTTATACTGAAATTAAGTGGAAAGCCTTTTAGAGGTAGGTTTCAAAAAGGAGTGGATTTTTTGGGCACTTCTACAGATTTAAAGAAAATCAAGGAAAAAGAAGCTGAGTTGATTAAGCTTAAGAACAAAGTAAAGGCTCAGAAAGAAATGGATGGAGAAGAACAAGATTTAATCGAGGAAAAGAATAGTCCAGCAAAGCCTGCTGATAGTTCCGCTAGTAAGGTTGACGGTCTCATAAAAACGTTGGAAAAGGCTCGCGGTAAGCGGCTTTTGATTTGTATAAAGGGATATCCTGATCCCGATAATATCGCTACATCCCTGGCCCTCAGTTATATGTCGTCAGCTTTTGATATAGAGTCGACCATTGTTCATTTTGAGCAAATTTCGCATCATGAAAACCGGGCTCTGGTAAAAAAGCTGGATCTTGATATCGAGGAATACTCAGATCAGTTCGACTATACCAGTTACGATTATTACGCAATTAATGACTCTCAAAATGTGGAGCTACCCATAAAGCTGCCGGAAACCTGCGAGCTTTTAGTATTCGTTGACCACCATAAAAAATTGGGAACCGTTAAGGGACATTTCATTGATATCCGTGAAACTGCTGGTTCCACATCAGCCATATATGGGGAGTATTTACGCGAGCCCCAGTTTGGTTTTTCGGGAGATTCCAGTGAGGGTTCGAGGATCGCAACTGCTCTGATGCATGGAGTACGTTCAGATACTGATAACTTTGTTAATGCCACACCCATCGATTACAAAGCGAGTGAGTTTTTATCCCGGTATGTTGATAAAGATTTACTATCCTTAATATCACGCCAATCGATACCAGCGAAAACTATGGATCTGACTCAAATAGCCTTACAAAGGAAAGATATTCGTGGAACATTTATGTTTTCAGGAGTGGGTTATGTGCGAGAAGAGGATCGCGATGGCATCGGGCAATGTGCTGATTACCTTTTAAATCGTGAAGGCATTGACACCGTTGTTGTCTATGGTGTGGTAGGTGGTGAATTTGTAGACGGTAGCCTGCGAACCAAGTCCCATGTGCTGGATCCAGATAAGTGGATTAAGGATGTCTTCGGTCAAGACCAGCATGGGGTTTACTATGGTGGTGGTCGTAAGGATAAAGGGGGATTTCAGATTCCTTTAGGCGTTTTTGGTAAGTGTTCAGACCGAGAGCTGCTCTGGATACTCATTAAAAAGACGATCGATGAGTTGTTTTATAATAAAATCGGTGTGGAAGGCTCCGAGTCCACCAGTGATTAAATTCTCTTGCGGCTGTCAAGTAGCAAGGTTACGGGACCTTCGTTGACGGAGCTCACCTGCATAGTGGCGCGATATTTTCCTGTTTTGACAGGCAGGCCAGTCGCCGCAAAGGCTGCTACAACTTGCTGGAAAACTGTGGCGGCACCTTCTACAGGATAGGCTTGGGAAAAGCTGGGCCGACGACCCTTGCGGCAGTCTCCTAGCAATGTGAACTGACTAACGAGTAGGAATTCACCCCCAACTTCTGTGATGGGGTGATTAAATTTTCCTGCAGAATCGTCGAAAATTCGCAGACCCACACATTTTTCAACGATGTATTTGATGTCTTTATCATTATCTTGATCTTCTATTCCCAGTAGTATCAGTAAGCCTTTGGAAATTTCACTAATAATTTCCCCATTTACTAAAACATTAGCGCTACTCACTCTTTGCACAACGGCTCGCATCAGTTTGACCTTTCGTTATTTAAAGGACATGGAAATATATATAGGAAGCGACTTTAATTTTCGATAGGTTAAGGAGCGAAGCTTTTTGAAAGGGTTACTATGATTAAAAGACGCATTCTAACTGTAGTTATGGATGGGGTCGGGATTAGGGACAGCGACTTCGGAAATGCCGTAAAGCTGGCGAGGACACCATTTCTGGATAGGCTCCGAACCAAATCCTTGTATCGCACCCTAAAGGCCCATGGGACCCATGTCGGCCTTCCCAGTGATAGTGATATTGGCAATAGTGAGGTTGGCCACAATGCCTTGGGTTCTGGAAGAGTATTTGATCAAGGGGCTAAGCTGGTAGCAAAGGCTATCGCGACAGGCAGTATTTTTGAGGGCCAGACTTGGAAGGCTTTGATCGCCACCCTCAAAAAAACGAATGGCACTTTACATCTTATGGGACTGCTTTCTGATGGTAATGTCCATGCCCATATCGATCATGCCCTAGCCCTAGCCCAGCGTGCCAAGGGGGAAGGTATCAAAACCGTCAGGTTGCATGTATTGCTTGATGGTCGGGACGTTGGTGAAAAAACAGCGGAAACTTATGTATCACAGCTTGTCAACTTTATGAATGAGATTAGAGATAAAGACTTTGACATTCAGGTAGGGTCAGGGGGAGGGCGCATGACCGTGACCATGGATCGCTATAATGCAGATTGGTCCATGGTGGAACGTGGCTGGCAGGCTCATGTCTTGGGGGAAGCTGAATACCGCTTTCCAAGCCTAGAGGCTGCTATAGAGCATTTTCGGCAAAAAACTGATCTTACAGATCAAAACCTACCAGCCTTTGTCATTGAGGATAGTCAAGGACCTGTTGGTACTATCCATGATGGTGATGGCGTTATCTTCTGGAATTTTCGAGGTGATCGGGCGATTGAAATATCCAGGTCGTTTACTGCAGCAGAGCTAAAGGAGTTTGATAGGAAGCGCTGCCCGCAAGTATTTTATACCGGTATGATGGAATATGACGGTGATCTTCATATTCCCGGCCATTATCTGGTTGATCCTCCTTTAATAGATAATACTTTGGGAGAGCTATTGGTAGGCCAAGGGGTAAGACAGTTTGCGTGTAGCGAAACCCAAAAATTTGGTCATGTCACTTACTTCTGGAATGGCAATAAGTCAGGATATATCGACGAATCCCTAGAAGAATATGTGGAAATTCCTTCGGATGTGATTTCTTTTGACCGTCGTCCTTGGATGAAGGCCCAAGAAATTACCGCAGCCACTGTGCAGCGGTTGGCTGACAATAGCTTTGACGTCGGTAGGATTAATTATGCTAATGGCGATATGGTGGGGCACACCGGAAATCTTGAGGCCAGTATCATCGCCATGTCCGTTGTGGATTATCAAATCGGCCAGTTGATGAAGGCGTGTGCCCAAACCGACACTATTTTGATAGTTACAGCCGATCATGGCAATTGTGATGAAATGTTTGACACCAAGGAACAAGGAAAAGATGACTGGTTTGATGCTTTGCCAGTGGAAAAATGGCCAAAGCCTAAAACAGCTCACACCTTAAATGAAGTCCCCTTTTATTTTTACGATCCTAGAGGGTTGAGTGGGTATCAACTAAATCAGACAGTGGAAGGCTCCATAGCGAATATTGCGGCAACAACACTCGTTGCTACCGGGCTGCCAGCAAGCGATCTATTTTTACCAAGTTTGATAGTGAAGAGTTAATATGGATGCTGATTTTCAGGTTAAGGTCTCCCAGAGCTTTGTCCGCTTTGTGGGAATTGTTGCCCATTTAAGGGACCCTCACTCGGGATGCCCGTGGGACTTAAAGCAGGACCATCGCAGTCTCCGTCGCTTTATGCTTGAAGAAGCCTATGAGGCGGCAGATGCTATGGGAAAAGACGATTATGGCCATATTATCGAGGAGCTTGGGGATGTTCTGCTACAGGTTGTTCTCAACTCTCAATTGCTTTTGGATGCGCGCCAGGGCTCTATCATAGATGTGATCAACAGTATTTCGGAAAAAATGATACGACGCCACCCTCACGTCTTTGATCCGGATTTTGGTAGAAAGTCGGTAGATGAAGTCAAGCGCAACTGGCAGCAGATTAAAGCAGCCGAAAAGCCGCTGAAAAGCGCTGGTGCTTTTGCCCAGCTAGAAACTTCTCCCCTTCCTGCATTGATGCATGGGGTAAAGATTGGGAAGGTGGCAGGATCAGTAAATTTTGACTGGTCCCATCCCCAGCAGGTACTAGAAAAAGTAAAAGAGGAGCTCCATGAATTAGAACAAGAGATGGTAGGAGAAGGGCATGAGGCGCTACTTACTGAAGAGCTGGGAGATCTATTGTTTTCCATAGCCCAATTAGCGCGTCACTTGGGTATTGATCCCGAAGTAGCTGCAGCCCAAGGCAATCAAAAATTTTTGCAAAGATTTGCCGCTTTAGAGGATTTGGCACGAACTGCGGGCAAACCCCTAGAAGAGCTGTCACAGGAAGATATGGAAGCTTTATGGGTAGAGGTGAAGAAGCACAAAAAGGGCTTCTTATGAAAGCCCTTTTGCTACTAAGCGCTGGGGCTGGCCTTTTTCATGGCAGCCGCTAAGCGTGCGACACGACGTGACGCATTATTCTTATGGAGTATTCCCTTAGTCGCAGCTTTGCTAAGCATAGCCTGGGCACTTTGGAATAGTTTCTCAATACTATCTTTGCTCTCGCCTGCAGTGGCAGCTTGATGGAAAGATTTAACCGCTGTGCGTACAGAAGATAGGTATGCGCGGTTGCGATCACGCTTACGCGTATTTGATCGAGTTCTCTTCTTTGCTGATTTGTGATGTGCCATTATGTCCTCAAAATTCTATTAGTTGGCTTTGCCTGCTTCGGCTCTTCGCTTTTGTCTTAACTTGAGTTTTCGGCGAGCCAAGCGACGTCTTACTTTACGAGTTCTTCGGTTATCTCCGCGTCCCATTACTAACCCCTTATTTCAACTTGGTTCCGGTTTTACGGGCAAAGGCATCTAAGCCTAGTTTATCGATGGTTCTGATGGCAGCTGTTGAAACTTTCAGGGTAACAAATTTACCCAGTTCAGCAGACCAAAAGCGCTTCTTCTGTAAGTTAGGTAAGAAGCGATGCTTTGTCTTGATGTTAGAGTGGGAAACACGATGACCCACAAGAACTTTTTTGCCAGTTAATTCACACACTCTAGCCATTACGCTTCTCCTTGGTTTTCTTTAGGTGAAGGAGCATCACTGCGATCTGTTGGGCGACCTACTTTGCGCGCTGTACCAATAGCAGACGTGGCGATTGCCGACATCTCAGTGGCGAAATTTCTTTCTTGGCGGTGTGCTAGTGAGAACGGTAGCAGAGCTAAGTAACGTGCTCTTTTTACAGACGTACAGATTGAGCGTTGTTGACTTGCCGTTGCTCCGGAGATACGACGAGGAATGATCTTCCCGCGGTCTGTGATGAAACGCCTTAGGATCTCTGGATTTTTGTAATCAATCTCGATGTTAGGATCGAGGGTCCGTTTACGACGGAACAATAATCTTTTTTTCTTTTTCGCAGCCATGAAGCCTCCAGTTAGCGATCTGTGCCCAAATCTTGGGCTTCCCCAACTCAATTTTCAATATGTCAGCAGAGCGTCGGGCTAGGGAAATTAACTTAAATAGTCGCAATAGGCAAGCAATTTGACAAATAGCGCCAACGATCCTCCACCAGAGGCTATCAAGTGGTTTTTTATCGCATAAAAAAGGTATTTTTTGACGCACAATATCAAACTAGTCGCCTAAGGGCTTTACTGATAGAACAGTCTAGTCGACAAGGCAAGTATAATTTTAGGTGATAGTAGATATAGATGATGAACGGATATGAGGGAAGAATCCATTATGAGGTTGCTGTGGATTCTATTCTTCCCACAACCCTAACGTACTACTCTGATAAGAAAATATCGGCTGGCTGCCGCGTAATCGTTCCCTTAGGGCGAGCGAATCGCAAAACCTTAGGGGTTGTCCTCGGACAGGGCGAAGCTCCCGAAGGGATAGCAGCCAAAGCGATTGGCGATATTATGGATAGCTCTCCCTTTTTCAGTGAAACCTTAATCGTCATGGGGCGTTGGCTGGCAGATTATTATTTTTTTCCCATAGGTCAGGTATTCAAAACCATGTTACCGGGGGGAACTAAAGTTAAGAAATTGGAAACCGTGTTTCTGTTACCAGCCGGTCTTGAGGCGCAAAAGGATCACGATCATCCCCACTATCCTGTAATAAAATCTATTTTTGGTGGCCGAAGCTCTTTAAGACGAAAAACATTTCTAAGTAAAATCGAGCGATTGTACCCGGAAAACCCGCAGCAGCCCCTGGGCTTGCTGCGCTCGCAAAAACTGATCGAGGAATCAAACCAAAGAAACTTGGACCTGCGTCAACAGGGTCGGCTGGGGGAAGCTGCTCCCGAAATCGGTGTAACCAAAGATATGAGCCTCACTCCCGATCAAGAGGCTGTCTTTCGCGAGATAGAGCGCAGCTTTTCCGAAAGACAACCTATACCAGTCTTGCTTTGGGGGGTAACAGGAGCCGGAAAAACAGAGATATATCTGCATCTGATCGAATCTTTATTGGCTCGGGCTGCTGATCAGCAAGCCCTAGTCCTAGTTCCAGAGATATCTTTAACCCCACAAATGACCCATGTCTTTTCCCTGCGATTTCCGGGACAGGTTGTAGTGGTGCATTCAGCGTTAGATGATAAGGATAGGTGGAAAAGGCTTGAAGCCATCCGTTCCCAAGAAAAAAGAATTTTGATCGGACCGCGCTCTGCTGTTTTTGCTCCCTTTAAATCGCTGGGCCTTATCATTGTGGATGAAGAGCATGACAGCAGCTACAAGCAAGGGAGTGGGCTAAGATATAATGGTCGGGATGTCGCCGTTTTGCGGGCAAAGCTGGAAGGATGCCCTGTCGTTCTAGGTAGTGCGACACCATCGCTGGAGTCCTTTTATAATGTTCAGTTAGGGAAATTTCAGCTGCAAACATTGCATCAAAGGCATAACCAAGGGCCGCTACCTGAGCTACAGGTTGTCGAGCAAAAAACTAAGCCCAGCTCCGGACAATCCTTATCAGGGGGATTTGAGGACGTCGATATACCGGTGCAGCCAGAAATTATTGATGCCCTCCGGGCCAATTACCAGCAACGGATGCAATCCATCGTGATTGTCAACAGGAGAGGCTATGCCTACTTTTTATTCTCCCGCGTGAGCAAGAAGACGGTACAGTGTCCTTCATGTAGTGTTAGTATGACTGTCCATAAGCAAAAATTTCACCTCAAATGCCATTACTGCGATTACACAACGCCCTTAGCTCCTTACTTAGCGAAGCCCCATGGAGAGTACCTTCTGGTTGGTTATGGCAGCGAGCAAGCCGAGCAGTTTCTGGCGCAGTCAATGCCAGAGGCTAATATTGTTAGGGTCGATTCTGACACTGTTGCTAAGAAGGGTGAGTTGGAAAAAATCTTATCTGCTTTTCGCTCTGGTGAAATCGACATTCTTGTAGGGACGCAAATTCTTGCCAAGGGTCATGATTTCCCCAAGGTAACCCTTATCTGCCTTCTGGAAGTCGATCAAATGCTAAACTTACCTGATTTTCGAGCGGGAGAGAGAACTTTTCAGTTGATTGTGCAGGCTGCTGGACGCGCAGGCCGCGCCGAGCATCCGGGTAAGGTTCTTATGCAGTCACGGCAGCCTCACCAGGAAACCATGAGGGCAGCTATGAAGCAAGATTACCAGGAGTTTGTGGCTCAGGAGATAGCATTTCGCCGTCAGCACTTTTTTCCACCCATTGCCAAAATGATACTCATTGAATTTAACGGACCCCATAAGGATGTCCTCGATCAGTTCGTTCGGAATTTTGATGCTTTTCTTAAAGATGCGATGCTTAAGAACCCCAGTTTGTTCCAGAAGGTCCATATTTTAGGACCGGCCGTACCGGCCATTGAAAAGGTACGCAATCGCTGGCGCCGTACGCTGCTGCTTTCGGCACAGAGCCATCTGGCTCTTAGGGAACTCAGCAGATTTTTATTGGAAAGCCTGAAAAAACTCCCCCGTGGTTTGCGTATGATAGTCGATGTGGACCCCCAAGCCATCATTTAAGGTTAAATCCACAATTTCCCTAGGGCTTATAGCCTGACAGCTTTTGACTTAAAGCGAAAATGCGAACTCAATTTACAGATCCTTGCTTTAAGGTTATGAAAGGATAAGCATTTCTTTTTTGACGGCTAAGTAATAAAATAGCAACGCAGAGAGAACGTAAAACCAGAGGGAGCAGACATGGAATTGAATCAAGTCGGACTAGACCAGCTAGCATCCGTACAAAGTGAAACCAAGTTGCTGGAAAAACGTACGATTTTTGTCTCAGAAGGCATAAATTCGACCGTTGCCAAGAAAGTCGTTAACCATTTATTGGCTTTTGAGGCTCAGGACTCCTCTCAGCCCATATATGTCTATCTTAATAGCCCTGGTGGTGAGGTGAATAGTGGCTTTGCTATTTATGACACCATGCGCTTTATTAATTCAGAAGTGCGTATTGTTTGTACGGGGCTTTGCGCTAGTATTGCTACTATCATCCTATTAGGTGCACCAAAAGAACATCGATATGGCATGGTGAATGCTAAATTCTTGATTCATCAGCCGCTTATTGGGGGGCATATTCAAGGACAGGCTTCTGACCTAGAAATTACTGCCCGTGAAATTATAAAAACTCGCAAGAAAATTAATGAAATGCTCTCTAAGGAGTGCGGCCAGGATTATGCCAAGGTGGAAGAGGATACCACACGAGATTATTGGATGGGTGCCAGTGAGGCCTTAGAATATGGTCTGATCTCAAAAATTGTCGAAAATATTGGAGAGATAAGCTAGTAGACACTGATCCGGTGTCGGTGTGCGATTACACCAATCAACAGGGCTGTAGCCCTGTCGCTCCATCTTCGCCTGCCGTGAGTCGTCAAGTAGTAATACAATATACGAGAATCTCTTGCTAAGACAATTTTTGCGCCGTGAATTATCGAGTATTAGTGTAGCGACCCTATGCTCCCTTATGGTGGGTATAGTGACAACCATTCTTTTTGCCTTGCTTGGTCCAGCCTTTGAGACGGTACAGACCCAGGAGGGTGTACACCTTGAGTTTACAGAGCTTTTCGGAAAGTATATTGGCACCTTTTTGACTACTATCTTCCAGAAGTCGTACATATTAGGAGCAGAGCTATGGAGCTTTCTTCCCTATGCTATTGTGCTGTTGGCTTTTCTTCGGGCTACTTTATCTATAACACAGTGGTATCTCTGGGAGCGGACCAGTGAGAAAATGGCGTCGGAGATTCGTCAGAGGTTGGTAGGACGCTACCTCAAACTTCATCCCCGTGTTTGCCTGGAACACCCTGGTTTTGACCAACAAATTTCGTCGACTCTGACCACCGATGTGAAGTTTCTCAGGGAATATATTGTTCATTTTTATGGTGGTTTTCCCAGAGAACTGATTCAGGTCATTCTATATCTTGCAACCGCGGCGAGCCTATCGCCTAAACTCTTTTTGATATTTGTCCTGGGTGTAGGTCCATTTGGCTATATTATGAGCCGCCTGGGCAAGAAAATACGGCGACGATCAGGGAAGGCCTTGGCCTCCTATGGGGACCTTAGTGAATGGCTGCAGCAAAGGCTGCTAGGTATTGAAACCATCAAACACTATGGTACCGAGCAGGAAGAATACGAGAAAATGTGTCAGCAAACGGAGCAGCTCAACCATAAATTTCTTAAAACGGTACGGGTGAAAGCCCGCACTAACCCTACTTTAGAAGTGGGGGCCGTAGCAGCTCTTGTGGTTGTACTGCATTTAGCCCTGGATATGGTGGCTCATTCTGAAGTCAGCGGCAGCGTCATGATGTCTTTTTTTTCCATCCTAGGTATTATGACACAGTCAGCGTCTAAGTTAGGGCGCTACTATAATAGCAATAAGGAGGGATCAGCCGCCTTGAGCCGCATTGCCAATTTTGAGGCTATGATCTCTGACTATCATAAAGATCGTATGTTCCCGGAGCACTTTCATGATGATGAGGAGTTTAGCATTAAGATAGAGGGTTTGACGCTGTCTTATCCCGGACAAACGGAGCGCATTCTAGACTCCTTTGATTATGAATTTAAGAAAGCTAAGCTATACTGCATCTCGGGACCATCGGGAGCAGGTAAAAGCACTTTGCTTGCGGCACTGCTAGGGCTACTGCCCCCCGTAAAAGGTTTGGTGCGGTTCCATAAGTCCTTAAGCAAAGAAACCATTGGTTATCTGCCTCAGGCAATCAATTTGGCTCCTGTCAGTATTGCAGAAAACATCGCCTATCCCGATGACATTATAGATCCAACAAGACTCCACACAGCCTTGAAAAGCGCCGCTTTGGAAAATGCCTTCTCTGATGCAGCTCTATACGCCCCTCCTAGCGAAGAAGGTCACTCTGTAAGTGGGGGACAACTGCAGCGCATTATGCTAGCGCGTATCTTCTATCATCAGTACCCTTTAGTTTTTATTGATGAGGGTACCTCAGCTATCGATCCTGAGAACGAAAAACTGGTACTGGATAGGTTAAAGCTGCTTGTTAGTCTTGGGAGTACCGTTGTGATGATTGCCCATAGATCGGCTGGGGTGCGGGCAGCGGATGAGGTTTTAGTATTAAACCAGAGACGGCGATGATCCTAGGATCCGCAATTTTCTCCTGACTCTTTGTAATATGGCTCAACATGTGCCGTTCATGATTCCGGAAAGTTGGTCTGCACTTGCGAGAAGCACCCCTACCCACTGCTGTGGCAAGAAGCGGGGGTGCTGTTCGTACTAAAAGTTTTTTTAGAGATTCAGTGCTTTTAGCTTTGTGGTGAGAATGGGAACAGCTTCAAAGAGATCAGCAACAATACCATAATCGGCTACTTTGAAGATGGGAGCTTCTGGGTCGGTATTAATCGCTACAATAATTTTGGATGTTCTCATCCCAGCCATATGCTGGATGGAACCACTAATGCCGCATGCGATATAAAGGCTGGGATTAACGGTTTTTCCTGTTTGGCCAACTTGCATATCGTGGGACGCATAGCCAGAATCGACGGCGGCTCGTGATGCACCCACTGTAGCATTGACGGTTTCAGCACATTCGTGGAGTATTTTAAAGGCATCGGCAGAACCCATGGCGCGCCCCCCGGAAATAATTTTGCTGGCCTCTGTCAGGTCGGCTTTTTGATTAGCCCCTTTGCGGATTTCAAGAGTCTTCAGCAGCTCTTGCTTATCGGAAAATGCTATCGCTTCAGCCGTAGCGGCACCGTTACCCGAAGCGCTTGCTTGGATTGTATTGGGGCGAATCGTTGCAAATTTAACGGAGTCACTCTGAAAGGTGAGGTTTGCTAAAGCTTTACCAGCAAACATAGGTTTGACCCCATGAAGACTACCATCTTTTTCCTCAAGAGAGATTAAATCGGTCATAAGCCCAGCATCATTGCGAGCTGCAAGGCGTGGGAAAAGATCCCGACCTAAAGGAGAAGAGGACCCTAATACTAAATCGGGGTTAAAGCTATCGATAGCTTTCTGAGCTGCATTGGCATAATTTAAAGCATTATAGTTTTCCAGGCTTTCATCTTCTATCGTATAGACTTTTTCAACACCGTAGCCTGCAAGTGCAGATGCCTGGCTGCTAATATCCTTCCCTATGATGACAGCTGCCACTGAGCTGGGGTCTTGAGTTAGACGCGCTGCTGTGGTCGCAATCTCAAAAGCACTGGACTTAAGGGTGCTAGAACGCTGATCTGCAATAATTAATATTTTCATAAGTGTACCTCTTAGTATTATAGAGCTTTGGCTTCATCGCGCAGTAATTGAACAACTTTTTCGACCATCGCTTCCACAGGTTCATCCTGGAATAACTTACCAGCTGGTTTTTCAGCAGGAAATGTAAAGGAAGTCACGGCGACTTTATTGCTGAGACTATCGGCGGAAAGTCCTAAGTCGCCTAGGGTTTTGTGGTCGAAAGGCTTACGCTTGGCTTTCATGATGCCAGGCAGGGAGGTATAACGGGGAGAATTCAATGATTTATTGGCACCTATAATACCAGGCAGGTTGAATTGATGGACTTCGATCTGTCCTCCTTCAACTTCACGCTCGACAGTGCAGGATTCGCCCTCAAGTGTGACCTTATTTGCTACATTTACATGGGGCCACTGTAGCAGCTCTGCTAGCATTGTACCAACATGCATATTATCGTCATCGATGGCTTGCTTACCACATAATACCAAACTAGGTTGCTCTTCATCGATCAAAGCCTTTAAGACCTTTGCGATCGCTAATGAATCGGCATCCTCTAGGCCTTCGTTGTTGACAAGAATGCCACGATCAGCACCCATGGCTAGGCCTTTGACGATGAACTCTTTGCAGGATGCATCGCTGAAACTGGCGATAACTACTTCTCCGCCACCAGCCTTTTCTTTGATCTGTAGTGCTTCTTCGATAGCAAATTCATCATATGGATTGGTAATAAACTTGGTATTGCCGTGGTCCACCTTAGATTGGTCTGATGCTAACTCAATCTTTGTTTCAGTATCAGGTGTTTTCTTAATCAGTACTAAAATTTTCATCGATACCTCTATTAAAGAGTGATTATTGTGTGCCCCCTCAGGGGAAGCAGATTATCAAGCACCGCCATGTTTATCAAGATGTCTAGTTTATCGGTCAGATATGCATGGTAAAGGCGGTATCTAGCTTGGTTGTTTGCTGGTAGCAAAGCTCTTCAATGTGGCAGCAACCCCTGATCCCACAGAAAATTCATATCCGAGATGTGCTAATGTTAGCTCAAAGGAGCTGATAGCGTTAATGACATCTAGCTCGTCAAAAAAGCCTAGATGAGCGATGCGGACAATTTTGCCCTTGGCTTTATCCTGCCCTCCGGCAAAAATAGCCCCAAACTCCTGCCGTGCCACAGCCAAAAACTTTAGTCCATCAACAGACTTTGGTAAAGAAATGGCGGTAAGAGCTTGGGAGTGATGCCGGCGGCTGTAGAGGCTTAAACCCATGGCTTCAACACCATCACGGCATGCTATAGAGGCTCGCTGGTGAAGTGCAGCAAGGTTGCTGGCACCGATGTTAGATAACGACCTAAGGGACTCCTGCAAGGACAGGACTAATGTGGTGGCTGGTGTCCATGCCGTTGCCCCATCGACCTGCCCCTTTAATTCCTTCCTGAGGTCGAAATAGAATTTGGGCCGCTGACTTAGACTATTTTGAGCCTTGTCAGAAAGAGCTATGAAGGCTAAGCCAGGAGGGACTCCAAAACCTTTTTGGCTTCCTGACAACATACAGTCAATCTGCAATTGCTCCATGGATACTTCATGTGCCACTAGAGCACTAATAGCGTCGACAACGACCAGGGCATCGGAGTATTGCCTGACTATGGGGATAATATCATTTAAAGGGTAGGCCACTCCTGTGGAGGTTTCATTAGCTTGGATGAAAAATGCTTTTAGTTTGCTAATAGACTGGAGTTTAGTTTTAAGCTGTTCCAAATCGGGAGAATCTCCCCAATCGACATCCAAAACATGGGTTTTACATTGATAGGCTTCTCCCAGTTTTTTCCATCTTTCACCAAACTTACCACCGTTAATCACCAAAATCTGATCGCCAGGTTCTGTTAAATTCACCATAGCTGCTTCCATGGCTCCAGATCCAGAGCAAGTCAAAATAATGGGGTTGTGGGGGCCGTTAAAAAATCCATGTAGCAGCTGGCGCGTTTCCAATAAAATATCCTTAAATTCTCGTGATCTATGATAAATATTGGTGTTTAATGATGCTAAGGCTGACGCTGCGGGAACAGGAGTTGGGCCAGGACAGTAGAGTCTATTACGTAAATAGCTTCCAGTCATTATTAGGGCTCCTTAGAAAATAGTCTTTGGCTGCAAGCAAACTATCGCAAAAGTGGACCAAGCCACAAGCGTATTTGCTGTGGATTAAACAATCTGATGGCTCTCGCTGGCCGCAGTTTTCGTCAGAGCTAAAACGCTTGATTTGGCGATGATGTGTGCTACTGCAGCAAAAGAGCGATACCCTTTTTGGGAAAGGGGCGCAAGTTACTATGCGGTATCGGAATTTTTCTTAGTGACTATCGCTGGAATGGGAATCGCTATTTTACGCCCAGGACGCAGTAGCCGTGGGCGGATTTTGGGATTGAGGCGGAGGATTTTCTGCACACTGACGCGATAGTTGCGGGCGATATGGGAGAGGGTTTCTCCTGGTCTTATGCGGTGCATTTTCACATCCATGATGCGCAATTTTTCTAGGGATTGCGACACTGCAGCAAATTTCTCAGTATAGCTGATCGGGATACGCAAGGGGTAAGGCTTACCGCCAATACGGTGTAATGGAGGCGTAATACCCTTGATTAATTCAGGGTTCCAGCGCTTAAGTAGTTTTTTAGGAATGGCAAGTTTTTGGGCGATCTCGTCCAAGCGAGCCGGGTGGGGTACCGTAACAGTTGCATGGGGAGTAAAATTATGGATGCTGGGAACAATCTGAAAACCATGCTTTTCCGGCTCTGAAGCTATAATAAGGGCTGCCAGCATTTTAGGGATATAGTTTTTAGTTTCGGTGCGAATGTACCGTGAGTTGGCAATACTCCAAAAATCTTTTGTCTTAAGTTTTCTGATGGCACGGCGAATTTTTCCGGGGCCAGCATTATAGGCGGAAATAGCGAGATACCAATCGCCGAATTTGGCGTAGAGATCCTTTAAATATCTGGCTGCAGCACGGGTAGATTTTACGGGATCGCGGCGTTCGTCAATCCAATAGTTGACGCGTAGCCCGTAGAGTCTTGCAGTTCCTGCCATAAACTGCCAGGTCCCTGTGGCGCGAGCACGGCTGTAGGCGATATTATTAAAGCCCGATTCGATCATGGCGAGGAACTCTAACTCGCTGGGGAGTCCCTCTTCCTGGAGCAATGGTATCAGTATCTCGCGGTAGCTAGCCCGGCGAACCATCCATTTCATAAATGTTACTTTGCCACGGCCTTTGAAATAGTGAATCCACTTTTCCACCTTCTCATTCATGACTACGGGAAAGTTTGACGAAATATCGGTTGTCTCGCTATGGGCCAAGCGATATCTGGCTTGATGGCGCGAGATATGGGACATAGACCGTTTGAAGGATCTTCTTTTTGACCAGTCTCGTATCTTTCTTAAATGCCGCTGCGCCTGTCTTCTATATTTTTTTTGGAGAAAAACGCCATAGATGCTGTCGGTGCAGAAATGATGGTCGCTCTTTTCAAGTTGCTCTTCTTCTAGGGATGACGGTTCGGGCTCTTTGGCAAGCTCTGGTACAGGGGGAGCGAGAGTTTCGATGGCCACAGGTTCCGGGCCTTGAAGGAGTTTACAGGATGCAAGGATAGATGCCAGAACCAGTAGAGTATACCTAAGCAAATGTAATCTCCAGAAAAGTAGTTCTTTAAAAGGTATCATAATATCATAGAATTAAAAGAGGGGAGTATAGCCTATGGCTTTATAGCGCGTCGAAAGATTTCCGCCTTTTGCTTTAAACCCTTGCTAGTCATGGATTTAAAGTAAATATTGGAATCGTCGTCGGGGTCTTTTGCCTTTTGCTCCGCTAGCTTATCAAAAGCTAAGGCTGCCTTTTTCAAAGCAGCTTGGCGAACCTTAGGAAACTCTTTATAATTATCGAGTATGCTAATCGCTTTGAAAGCGCAGGCATGATATTTTTCTTGCTTGCAGTAAAAATTCATAATGAATTCATTGCTTTTTGCAATGCGTTTTTGGCCTAAGTAGATTTTCTCCTTAGCCTCTTTGGCATATTTGCTTCGAGGGTGGAGGGTTAATAGGTTCTGCCACTCCTGTATCGCTCTGGCTGTAAAATCCTGCTCCCTGTCGACTTCCTCAGGAGCTTCCACCCAATAGGATTGACCGATACGAAATCGGGCGAAATCAATATTCTCGTGGCGTGGGTGAAGTTTAATGAATTGAGAGTAGGCAACAGCTGCCTCCTGATAATTGGCTAACTCAAAATGGGCATTTGCCGTATACAGATCTGCTTTTGCGGAGTAAGCACTGTAGGGAAATCGGGACTTAAACTGGCCCAGTTTTTGAAGGGCGATGTCATATAGTCCATCATTATAAGGCTTAACTGCCGCTGCGAAGACGTCTGCGGGATCTTCGGGGTTAAAGGATTTTTCATTGCAAGATACTAATATAACAGAAATTATAAGCGCAGAGGCCATAAAGTTTGCGAACTTTTTCAGTTCTGGCATAGTTGGTCCTTCAATTATTACAAATTATTCCGATCAAAAACTAAGAGCTGCGCTTCCTCATTCACTCCGAAAGGGTGAGACTGCTACTCCCATCTCACTTTTTACAAGTTGATGTGCTATTTGTCAGCTATAGTTATAATACAACGGACAGAAAAAGAGATATGACAAAAAAACATCGTACAATCAGCTTTCACGGAATACCCCGCCCGCAACTAAAGTGGTTGCTAGGGACTGCTGTTCTCTCTGTCATATTACATCTTATTTCTTATATTAACCTGGAACATTTTAACGGGAGTGTAAAAAGATCCTCTCTAGCCGGAAAGAGTAATGTTAAAATTTCCGTAGTAAAAAAGCCGAAAAAAAAGCCGCTACAAAAAGATTTCAAGGAGAAAGCGATTCTTGAAACTAAGTTAGAGCCAACGGCCAAGCCTGCTGAAGCTAGGTTCCACGGAGCCCAGGACCACATTGCTAAAAAAGAGACCAAAACAAGACATCAACCGATGCTCAATGACCTAGACCCCGGTGCAGGGGGTGCCCATAATAAAAGCCGGAGTGCTCAAACACGTTCTTCCCCTAAACCAGAGAAACCGCAAGCTAAAACGCGGCAGTTGTTTGGTGAAGGTCCTGTTGGTGTGCAAAAAAAGAAATCAAAGTATCAATCATTGCTGCCATCTGCTACAGACTTAGCAAAGCAGGTGCAAGCAGGTTATCAAGACTATGTGGACGATGAAGTTGAAATCGGCGAGCGCGTTGATTTTAATACCACAAGTTATCGTTACATTGGGTATTTTACTAATTTACGTAAGGGGTTTAGTCAGACCTGGGTTTACCCATCAGAAGCTGTGAAGCGGGGCATACAGGGTCAGGTACGCATTGAATTTACCATTGAACGCGACGGTCAACTGCGTAGAGTTAAAATTCTCGAAACTTCGGGTCATAAAATATTAGATGATGCAGTGGTAGATGCTATTAAACTCTCATCTCCCTACCCCCCTTTGCCTGAGGATCACGAAAAAGATCGTCTTACCGTTGTAGCAAACTTTGTCTATACATTGCGTGGCTATGCTTTTTAGAGAGATCAGAGAAGCGGGATTTTTATGGTATAATCAGTTCTATGAAAATCTCCTTGTATAGTTTCAAACACCTAATCATCGCTGTAGCTATGCTGTTGCTCTTGGCAAGCGGAGCCACTATCGCCCATGTTCTGAAAATTGCCGATCAGGTGGTTGATAGCGCTGTTATAGAGAATCCGAAAATATCCATTTTAGATCGATATTCTTTAGAGATAGAAGGTGCGAGGATTCCTGTAAAACTTTCGGCTGTACCGCCTTTAGTTTGGCAAGCCTTCATAAGTGCCGAAGATAGAAGTTTTTTTCATCACTGGGGCTTTTCACCCTCTGGTATTCTACGGGCTCTGTTTAGGAATATTTGGGGAGGGAGATACCGGGAAGGTGGTTCGACTATTACCCAGCAGGTCATCAAGTTGCGTTTCTTGGGCTCAAAAAAGACGATAGCTAGAAAAATTAAAGAACTGGTATACGCGTTTAGTTTGGAACAGAAAATCTCAAAAGAGCGTATATTAGAAATGTATTTGAATGAATTATACTTTGGCTCGGGATATTATGGCCTTCGCGAAGCAGCTCTCGGGTATTTTGCAAAACGACCTAAGAACCTTTCCCTTCGCGAAACATCCATCCTCGCTGCTATGATAAAAGCTCCAGCTAACTATGACCTTGATACAGAAAAAGGCTTAAAGAGGGCTCTTGATCGCGCGGATTATGTCTTAAGGCGCATGTATGAAGATGGGTTCATTACCGGTAAGCAAGCCCGCACAGCCCGCCGTCAACGATTGCAACTTACTACAAGGAAAGTGAATGTTTTCCGTGACTCCATCCGCTATGTGATGTCGAAGCCTGGAGTGAAATTAGTACAAAACAAAACAATTAAGACTACCCTTGATAGGAAATTTATCCTGCAGCTTGCGGATAAAGTTGAATTGTTAAAGCCACGGTTGGCAGCGAATCAATTAGCCGTGGTGGCAGTAGATTTGCAAACGGCAGGCTTGAGAGCGATTATTGGTAGTAAGGATCAGAGCTTATCGGAATTTAATCGAGCTGTTCATACGCAAAGGCCCATTGGTAAAATGATTTTACCAATTATAACGGCGATAGCTTTGGAGCAAGGTATTGGTTTGGGTGAAAGAATTGATCGCTCCCCTTTCCGCTTCTTCGAACTTATTGCCAAAAATAGTCCTTACGAATACTCCCCTCTACTAGCCCAAATAGGGCTAGGGACCCTGCGCGAGTACTGGAAGCATTTACGCATTGAGCAGGACGTGACTGATTTTAGTGTTCTGCTAGGACGCATAAAATTAAGTTTGCTAGATCTTGTGAAACTATACTTTTCTCTATATCAGGGGGGAGCGTTAGACAGGGTGCATACATTTTATGGGGAAGAGGTAACTACCAATAAAAAAGTGTTTCGCCCAGCAACTATGTTGGCATTAAGTTTAGCAAAAAGCTCACTGCAGCCCGAGGGCTATATACAGTTTGAATCCTACACAAGCAAGAATTATTGGATGGTTACACGCTGGCGCGATTGCCTTTTAGGAATATGGGTGGGATCGGAAAATGGAAAAGGCCATGTTCCCAAGGAAGTCCCTATGATGATTCAAAAAGAATTTCTTTCAAAAGATAGTACCATTGCGCAAAAAGCAAAGTTCAACTTACACTTTCACTGGTTTAAAGGTCTTAACCTAGGGCGTGAAGTATTTTTACCACATATAGCGCAAGGTACCGGGGCATTGTTACCCGCACGATTTTAAGGTTTTCGGGGAAGCTGCTACTGATATTATAAAAGGTTATCGTCTCGGATCAAAAAAATAGTTAAATGTACTAAAGTACAAGCTATTGAAGATAAAGTAATTTTACTACAATTTTAATAAAATTATCATAACCCCATTCTTTTGCTTCAAAAGTAGGTTTAAAACGGCTAATAATAGAGCTTACTGGAAAACTTTGCTTATCTAAGGGGCTGCCAATGACAGATCCAAAAAAAGTGTTACCCAAAGTAATCCCAAATAAAATTGGTGTAGAAACGAAAAAATTATCTATAGATCACGCGGTCATTGAGATGCTACGCTCATTAGAACTACCCGATAACACGACGGATTTCAGCGAGTCGCTAGCTATTTACGCGGAAAAGCTAGCCTTTTCTTTAAAGGAAGCTCATCAATCTCTTATAGAAAAAAATGAGGCTAGTTTAGAAGCTGCGGCTCTAAAGCTTTCACAACATGCTCTTAGGATTGGTGCCGTTAAGATGTTAAGATCTTCCTATGAGCTGCAGAATGTCGCTAGGTGCTGCGACTTTCAAGAGGCAGCAGCCATTGTAGAAGGGCTGCAGATAGAGTATCTTAGAGTACGCCAGGATCTAGAAAATGTCGTATGATTAGGAACGCACTTGTCCCTTAAAAAATCTAGCTTCTTATTTTCTTTTGGAACGTTATTCTCCCGTCTATCAGGGTTGGTACGCGAGGCGGTGTTAGCTAATGTCTTTGGTGCAGGGCATTTGATGGACGCCTTTAATATCGCCTTTCGCATCCCTAATCTATTTCGCGATATGCTAGCAGAGGGCGCTTTGGGAAGCGCCTTTACAAAAGTATACTCTGAGATCAGCGAAGGCGATCCGGAGCAGGCAAGGTTAGTGTTACTTAAAAGTCTCCAAGCAGCTCTTCTCATTCTGACAATTATTATTACCTTGGGTATTCTATTAGCTCCACAGTTGGTAGCTATTATGAGCGTCAGTGCCAAGGCAGATTTTCTACAGATTCAGCGATCAGCTGTCGGTGTAACGCGCATCCTATTTCCATTCTTGGGTATCGCCAGCTTGAATGCGATTTTGTCAGGAGTGTTATATCAACGAGGATCGTTTTTTTCTTCGGCTGTATCGCCCATATTAGGGAATCTAGGATACATTGTTGGAGCATTGTTATTAGGCGAACTGTTTTCACAATACTATTGGTTTCAGGATTGGGGAGATCCTCAAGTCGTAGGCTTAGCGTTAGGAGTCATGGGGGGGGCTCTTGTTCAGCTTGCCGGTATTGCCTGGCTTTGCCGAACGGCTTTACACTGGAACATGAAGGAGTGGCTGGCTCCCATCTGGAATCAAGAGGTTAAAAAGGTTTTTCGTTTAAGCCTTCCGATGATGTTGGCTGCTTCTGTGGCTCCGATTAATGCCATTATCAATACAAACTTTGCAACCAGTTTGGGCGAGGGGGCTGTGTCTTGGCTTAATTATGGACTAAGACTGATGCAGCTTCCTGTGGCTTTATTCGGTGTTGCTGTAGGCGTTGTGGCCTTACCGGCACTGACCCGTACCATTACTAAAAACAATCATGTTGTCGATAGATCTGCCATTAGTCAGCTTGAGGGAGCTTTGGGCTTAATATTTACGTTAATGGGAGCCTGTTTTTGCTTTTACTTTGTGAATCATACCGACGTGATTGCATTGCTGTTTGAGCATGGCAGCTTTACTGCTATCGATAGTAAACAAGCGGGACGAGCATTATGGGGATATAGCTTTGGTATGATCGCCTATGGCATTATCAAGGTTCAGACTTCATTTTATTATGCCATTGAAAAAACATCCTACCCCTTGAAAGTTTCGTTCCTCAGTATTTTCTTTGTTTTTGTGGGAAGCTATCTTCTCATTGGACCTTATCAGCACATGGGGCTGGCTCTTTCCGCTTCCATCTCCTTATCGGTGAATGCATCGCTACTATTGCTGGGGACTTTAATACCCTATGGCAAATTTTTTGACTTTAAAAGAATCATGGGCACTTTGGGGCTAGCGGTGCTATTTGGTATATTATCGATTCCCTTGCAGCGCTATGGTAATGCCGTTGTATCGGTGTGGGGAGAAGGCTTATCTATGAAAGCCCAGATAGTTTTTCGGCTGATGAGTTCAGGAATGGTTTTGATAATTATTCTTGTTGGTTTTTCTTGCCTATTACAAAAAATGAGTCCCGTCGCGCTGCTGCGTCAGCTGCTAAAATTTCGCAAATAATCATTCATCATAGCCTGGTAAGACTTTGTAAAGGTTGTTTTATCGACAGCGACGGTAAAACTTTGCTGAGTCCTTGCGACAACTCCAATGTCTTTTAACAGTATCCATTGGGAGTCTCCTGAGGTCATTTTCTTGTCCTGGAGAATGAACCTATACACTTGTTCTATGAAATCGTGACTAGAAAGATTGGAAACCCCGATGGTTTTCTGAAGCAGACTAAGAGGAGGAATAACATGAAATTTTTTGAGAAAATTCAGGCTTTGTTCCAAGCGAGGGGCTGTGAGTAAACCCATTGTATGGCTAAGGTAGAGAGCCATAACGAGGCCTAGGCCGACCGCTTCACCGTGCAGTAAGATCTGTTGTCCATGGGCATGGGAGATACTTTCTAAAGCGTGGGCTAAGGTATGGCCCAGGTTTAGGGTCGCCCTTTCTCCTTGCTCACCAGGGTCCTTGGCGACAATTCGGGCTTTGACACCGATGATATTTGGTAAGAACTTTGGCAGTTGCTTGCTGTTGTCTAGTTTGTCTAAAACTGTAAACAGCTCCTTATCGAGGAAGGCATGTTTCAAGCACTCAGCGGTTCCAGCGCGCACTTCCCGAGGAGGCAAAGTTTGCAGCCAGCTGGGGTAGATGAGTACCTGCTGGGGAAATGCGAAAAGCCCCACTTGATTTTTTCCGAATGGTGGAAAATTAACCCCTGTTTTCCCCCCTATGCAGGCGTCAGCCATGGAAAGCAGTGTGGAAGGAACAAGGATAAACGGAATCTGCTTTAAAGCGCAAGCAAAGGCGGCTGTGTCGCACAGGACTCCCCCACCGATGATATATATGGGGCTTTTAGGCGGAATGGTTTCTAGGAACTGAGCAATTTTGCCGACTGATGAAAGGGTTTTGCTAGCTTCATCCAGGGCTAGAATAAGGCGATTTTGCTGGGGCTCTATGGACCATAATGCGGCAACATTTTGGTCGATAATGCAGTATTCATGAGTGATGCGGCAATGACCGTTAACCAGGTCGATATTGTAAGAACTTTGCAGTTCTTGTGTTTTGCGAGGTAAGGTGGCTACGCCCCTTTTGTAGATGGTGGCGGCCATGCTTAGTGCCGGTAATGGTCCGACCTCATGCATGTCCCAGCTAATAAAACGATGTAAGTTTTTATGAAAAGCTTTTTTAAGGATATCAATGGTCCCAGGAGGCCAGGCAAGAGCTGCATCTATGGGGTCTTGTTCTAGGGGGTCTGGCAATGACCAAATATAAGTTTCCTGAGGGGTTATGGGAGGCAAAGTCATGGACCAGGTAACATTTATTGTGGTTTGCATGAAAACTCCTAGGTAAAACTTGGTAAAACAAAAGGGGCAAAATTATCCTGGATGCGGGTTACCGCGAATTCCCATAAAGATCATTAGCAAATTGCCGATGCGATAGAAAGTTTCAAACATTAATACGGTTGCAAATGTCAAGAAAACTAACACAAAATAAATCATCAAGATCGCTTTCACAGGCTATTAATGACTTGCAGCGAGATAAAATAGCATGCCAAAAGGTAGTGAATTTAAGCCAATACCGTGAAGCAAGAGCCTATCAAAAAGCATACAGTATCCTTGTGGTCGATGCCGATGAAGTTTTCCGCAATGCCGTCAATAGAAGCCTGGATTCAGATGGATACGATGTGTATGTAGCAGCTGATGCCATGGAGCTATCTGTTGCTATGGAGCGATGTCGCCTCGATATTATTATGCTAAGTGTTGACATTCCTTGGGTTAATGGCTTCGAGTTGTGTGAAATTCTAAAAGGACATCCTAGTACCAAGGAAATTCCTGTGATACTTTTGGGCGCTAAGGGAGAAGCCTACGGTCCAGAATTAGTCAGTCAGTCGGGATGTGACTGGTTCTTAGGTAAACCTTTCGAAAACGATACCCTCACCAAGGCTCTTGATGAACTGTTAGGAAGTAAAAAAAGATTTCACAAGTCTTGACATCAAAAACAGTTCGTTGTAACTATTTACTCCACTTGTTGATCCTCAGTAGCTCAGTTGGTAGAGCAGGTGACTGTTAATCACCGGGTCGGCGGTTCGAGCCCGTCCTGAGGAGCCATCTTTACTCTTAAACGAAATTTTCTCCTCCCATTCTGGGGAAAAGTCGAGTCCTTCGCATAGAATCTTTACTCTGTAGTCTTTTAGTACAATAACTTGTTGAAAAAGTTTTTCGGTTACATTTCTACGTTCAGTACCATGAGTGATTCGAATTTATCCAAATACTGCTTTGCCGCTGTTCCTATACTTTTCAAACTAATTGAACATTGTGAATGATGTCTTGGCGAGCCATTAAGTTGTAACCTCTTTTCTTATGGTCACAATAATCCCCTTAAATATATCGACCTTAATGATACAAACCCTATAGATACTTTAAAAGGGGCATTAATTTCTTGGGCTAAGTTCTAGTGGCTATTTTCCAACTTTGCACTATTGAGGATAGCGGTATAACCATTAATTGGGTCACCATTAACGATATAGGTAGCGCGCTTTTCACAGCCGCTGGCTCCGAAAGTCGCTTGAGAGCTGCCATAGGCAGCGCCCAATTTAACAATCTGTATTTTATTCTTGGGGCAATTTAGATCGAATTCTGCACGGTTTAGCACTGTATTTGATTGGCCTTGAGTAGTGGCGCATGAAACACTGATTAAGCATGACAGTAAAAAGATAACTCGCATGTTGGCTCTCCTAATTGAGAAATCCGGATTGCTGAAAATGAAGTAGTGACGTAGCCTTTCGGTGAGCACAATCACCAGGCCACCGTAGACCAAATGAAAGGGGCGTCACATGTTAGAAGTATTTACCTCATCCTCCGACGAAAGCCAATCGAAAGAGAGAAAGAATAAGAGGGAGGGAAAGAGGGAGAAAGAGGGAGGAAAGAGGGAGGAAAGAGGGAGGACGGAGCGTCATAAGAGAAGAGGGAGAACGGAGCGTCAAAGCCATGTAAAAGAGGAAAGAGGGAGAAAGAGGGAGAAAGAGGTAAAAGAGGTAGAAAGTGGTAGAAAGTGGTAGAAAGTGGTAGAAAGTGGTAGAAAGTGGTAGGACGGAGCGTCAAGAAAGTGGTAGGACGGAGCGTCAAAGCCATGAAATTAAGCAATAAAGTTCCCAAAAAACTACTTAAATTCCAAATGCAATTTATTTTAGGTTAATTCCTTTAAAAGAGGCTTTAGAAGCATCAAAAAATCAACGCTTCTAAAGTGAATAAAAGCTAGATCTCAACTTAGTCTATTATTAATTTATCTGAAATTGCTCCCTGACTTTAAGATTAGACGCACCAATCCACTGGTGTAGGGTGGATTCTTAGTAAAATGAGGTCGGACTTTTCAGTCGGCGAAAGCAGCTTAGTAGCTCAGCCCTGAATTTAACTGCTTCTCTATCACCAATAGTATGACCATGGATCAAAGAGGCATCGGTTAGATCCATAAGTCTTCCCATTGCGGAGTTGATCAAATCCCTCACAAATTTTATGATCTTTTCGGGATATATATAATCATCAGAGTCCAGAAGGTTTGCTAGAGTTAACTTCTCCTCATGGGAAATGTTAATTTTTGCGGTGATTAGGGGATTAATGCGCCAAGCAGCGGAACAATAGGGATCTTTGATGGGGTTGTTAGAGGAATTGATTTTGTAGCGATTGAACCAGATATACTGCATTGTCTTATGAGCATAGGTCATATTAGAAATTAGCGGTGATTTATACCTCTCGCGAACAGCTTGACTATCTCTGTTAAAGCTTTTGTTGATGTACCGTGCTAAAAGCGAATTTACCGTTCTCATAAAATGGCCCAAAGCTTCGGTGGAAGCAGCTTTAACCAATAAATGAGCATGGTTATCCATAAGAATAAATTCAAAGATCTTAATCTTGTATTTTTTCCTATATTTAGCCCAGAGTTGCAAAAGGTAATCTTTCACATGCCTAGGTTTCAGTAAAAACTGCCTGTTGTGGCATCTGAAGAATACATGGGAATATGAGTTGTCTGGCAATATCTGCTTTCTTGGATACATAATTGTAAAATTGACAGTTTTTGGACTAGGTTCCAGGGACATTCATTGGTTGCTGATGACTTATTTGGATAGAGCTTCGTATGTGGAAGCGCTCCGTTTAGAGAAACAAAGTTTCGTATGTGGAAGTGCTCCGTTCAGAGAAATATTAGGACTAGTTTCCAGGGACATTCATTGGTTGCTGATGACTTATTTGGATAGAGCTTCGTATGTGGAAGTGCTCCGTTCAGAGAAATAGAGAAATAAAGTTTCGTATGTGGAAGTGCTCCGTTCAGAGAAATAAGAGAAATACAGAGAAATAGAACAGCTAGAGCAGATTTAAAGTAAGTCCGGTTGGTACCGTTTCCGGTGTTCCGAACTATAGCAAAGTGAATGCATTATCTATGTCTACTATACGATCAAACGCCTTAAGGAACTATGGAAGTGAGCTATTGCACATACATTAGACAGACTCGTATTAATGAACTTCCTGCAAATAAGAGAATTTCTCTGTAAAAAAGCCCACACCCTGAGATATAGATCTCAACTCAGCAACAAGTCCTTCCATCCCTGAGCGCGGTAAGTAGGCATCTACTATGCTCCAGTTTTTCCAACCTTCTTTATTGTTAAATCCTAATAGCTGACCTTTGCGAGAGCCGATTATTTTTTGTGTTGCAGCCAAAGCTTCATCAGGAATTGAAATCTTCACTTCAAAAATTGGTTCCAATAGCTTAGTTTCACCTTCCGTCAATGCCTTATGAATACCCTGCACTGCGGCAGCTTCAAAGGCATAGTCTGAGCTATCAACCTTGTGGTAGGAGCCATCTATAAGTATTACTTCAATATCGACCACAGGATAGCCAAGAGGGCCTTTTTTTAGAGACTTTCTGACACCATTTTCAATTGCTGAGAAATAGTTTTTAGGTATGGCACCACCAGTTATTTTTTCTTGAAACCGAATACCTTCACCTCGTTCCAGTGGTTTTATTTGAAATTCGACATCCCCAAACTGTCCATGCCCACCATTTTGCTTTTTATGTCGTGCTTTTACAGTGATAGCTTGGCAAAGAGCTTCACGGAATTCGACCTCAGGTTGCTTCTGGCTCAATTCTATTTTATGACGTCTAGCCAACTTCTGGAGGGCGACCTTTATTTGTAATTCCCCTTGACCACATAATTTTGTCTCATTAGTTTCTTGATGAATCACAACCTGAAGGGAGTTATCTTCTTCAACAAGCTTACGTAACGCTTCACTGAGCTTTAATTCATCTGTCGCTTTTTTTGCTGAGATAGACACTGCATAAGTGGGTTGGTCAGCTACTGGCCAATCAACTGCTTGAAATTTTTGATTTTCCGACAACAAATCGCCTGTACTGAGTTCGGGAAATTTGCTAAGAGCGATAACGTACCCTGTAGGAGCTAAGCTCAAACTCTCTCTTGTAGATCCATCAAATTGATCGATACGAGACAAACTTTGCTGATTTAACTGATCACCAATAGCTAAATTACCAATTAAAACGCGACCAAAGCTAACTTTGCCAATATGCTCAAGATAAGAGGTTTTAAATACCTGAATGAGTAGCTTTGATTGGTTTGTGATGCCTCGACGATGAAGTAGTATATCAATATCAGGGGCTTCCTGATAAAGAGCTTCCAATAAGTGACGTACGCCGTGATCCTCAAGGGCGTTACCAACAAAAACTGGTACGATAAGATCTTCATTCAAATCCTTTCGCAAACTCTCTTCTATCGTCTGAGAATCAACCTGATTTTCTTCGATAATTTGTTCTAAAATGTGATCATCAAAATCAGCAAGAGTTTCTAAGAATTCATTGCGGGCAATCCGTTCTTCTTCAGCCATCTCCTTAGGAATTGCAATGAGGGATGCCTTGCCCTTTTCAAAGTGAAATCCTTGCTCGGTAACGAGGTCGACAAAACCGACAACTTCGCCTTTCTCCTTTATGGGGAGTTCCCGTACTGCCAGTGTCTTTTCTGAAAATCCTTGGAGGACTGTAAAAATTTCGCCAAATTTATTTCTACTATCTGCTATTTTGTTCACAAAAATCATATGAGGTATTTGTTTTTGATAAAGGTGGTTTAGTACTGGACTTAAAGAAGTAAGTTTTGCCAGTTCCGGTTCACAAACGACCACAGCAATATCAGCAACACTTAAAGCGCTTCTTGTATCCTGAGAAAAGTCGATAGCTCCAGGGCAGTCAATAAAAGTAAAGGCCCTATTTTTATAATTAATGGAAACCGTAGAAGATTCAACACTAGTCCTATTTAACTTAGATTCTACCATGGTATCAGAAATCGTAGACCCCTGTTCCACTGTGCCTTTTCTTTTTATCTTGCCTGTCACAAATGCCAAACTCTCAACCAACGAGGTTTTTCCAGAATGACTTTGCCCGACCACGGCAACAACTGTTGTTTTATGAGTATTATTATCGTACATGCTTTGCCTCACGAAATAGTTCACATTTTTTAAAAGCAAAATATGTTCCCTTAAAAATTGAGGGATTCGACTCAATAAACATGTCTTATTGAACCTCAAGAGAGCTATCTGCTACAAACATTGTGATTCTGAACATTTCAGAAAAAACTAAGGGAAATGATGGAACTCAGCGAGTCACTATGAACTGGAGTAATGTACCTGGTAAAAATGATAGATCGAGAAGTTTGATCTATTAGCACTCGGCGGAGATAACCCTGTGAACAAGTTTTTAGCATCGGTTTTGATGGAAGTTCAATAAAAACTATCTCGAGAAAATTTTTAGGACAAACGATTCTTCAAAACATTGATGTCTCTACTTGGGAAGTTTCTGAGAGGGAATTGAAGTATCGTGAGCAAGATATATTTTTAGGTGATAGTCACCATATGTTTTTTCGTGATGACAAAATCTACGTAGTAGGCTCAGGAATTTTCGAAATTTATGAAGATATAACTGTACTCAGCCGACTTGCTAAGCCAGGACAGGCTAATAACTTATGTGACTTTTTTCTTCCTCCGATTAATTCTCAATATGATTTTCTGGCAAATCATATTGGATATGGATCCTTTGGTTTTCATGACAGCCGAACGGCCGATATCGACTTTAGTGTCCCAAATCGCGCATAGCAGGATGAATTATGCAGCTGTCATCCAGTTGATATTCC
Organism: Pseudobacteriovorax sp.; assembly: GCA_050293845.1. Classification (GTDB taxonomy): domain Bacteria; phylum Bdellovibrionota_B; class Oligoflexia; order Oligoflexales; family Oligoflexaceae; genus DT-89. Next base: position 65,347 of record JBNKNM010000007.1, read on the forward strand.
ACAGGATTAAACTGCCCGATTCATGCTACGAGGTGGCACTTGGCTTGCATGGGGAAGATAGTAGGCACATGCTAAGGAGGGATTCCATGTTAGCGACCAATACGTTTCCCAAATATGACATGACGGACAACCCGACCGGCTGCTGCCCCCGTTTTGACCCCGTGGGCTGGGACGAACAGGTGGTCGAGTTGAAGGACAAACTTTTTGTGAAGGGTACGACCTTCAGTCTTTTTCACATTCCCTTGAACATGGGTAGGATGATGAAGAGAGTCTGGGATCGGATCACTGCGACCAAAGCAGCTGAAGACAATATTGTCGTACTTTCCTGGGATCCTTCTCCCTGGAAGGGCGAGCACCTCTTTTCTGTGAATAAAGAAGTAGTGGGAGAAGAAAGTGTACGATTGTCCGGTGTCTTTATGACAAAAGTGTTCGACGGTCGTTTTAAGGATGTCCCGAAGTGGCTTGAAGAAACCAAACGATACGTTGCAGGAAAGGGTAAAACTGCCGGCCAGATTTACTTTTTTTACACCACATGTCCCAAATGCGCCAAGACCTACGGACACAACTACGTTGTAGCGTTTGCGGAGGTGACCAATGGATCCACAAATAGAAACGTACATTGAGAAGCAGATTGATCCCCAAAAGAAGATTCTCATCAAGCTGCGTCGTCTTATAAACAAGACGATGCCAAATGTGAAAGAGTCATTTAAGAACGGAGTTCCGTGGTACGAGGACAAATTCTATCTAGTTGGGCTCAAGACCCACGTGAACATGGGATTCGCGGTGGCCGGTTTGAACGAGTCCGAACTGGCAATGCTTGACGGCAAGGGCAAGATCATGAGGCATCTAAAGTACTGCGAGCCTGGCGATATCGACGAGAAGAAGCTTATAAAGTTGCTGAAGATCGTCGATAAAAAATTCGTCCCCTGCCACTGACGTGAAGAAAATCAGACGGAATCCTCCTATGTCAGGGAACATGCTGCATAGGATGCCCTGGCGTTGGGCTTTCACTTCATACAGAAATGGAAGTTATTCTAATTTGTTCTGATCGAAGAAACCAAAGAGTATAGATGGCTGTGGGAGCAGCCTAATCGATACCAAAATGGTCTATTGAAACTTTGTGCACCAACCAGTGCGGCGGGTGTGAGTTGAGCTAGTTGGTCAACAAAACCAGAATAGAGATTTGATTCCTTGTCATGATACTTGTTGATAGCAAGTTTAGTGCGAAGTAGTTGAGCATCTCTTTCATTAATAGTTGGATGAGAGTCGATGGGAAACAAGAATTGAGTGACAAAATCTTGAATCTGCTCTTGAGTAATAGGTATCTGAGTACCATCAGCAAGTTTATCTGCTGTTTGAATATTTCCTTGTGAACCACCTAGTTCTTTTGCTAAGAGTGCTTGTTGTTGATGAAAGTCTTCGGCACTCATTCCAAGATGCGCGCAAATCATCCCACCCACAATATCTGCCTCTGATTCTAGACGTTTAGAATAATCTGAGGGCTTCTTCGCAATTTCATTCCAAGATTTAATGAGGACATCATAATCGGCTTTATTATGAGTATAGGTAGTCCCATTGTAGGTAGCATTCATGTAATTATTGAAGTCTGCACCTTGAACAAAGGTGTCTAAGTCTGAAAATATTTGATCGGCCATTGATTTTTGTGAATGATTTTTGGCGCTGTGTGCAATTTCATGACAAATTACACTCAAGAGCGACTTGCTATTGCCAACAACTAACATACCTTCGTTTACCATGATTTGTTGTCCAGAGGCAGAAGCATTTGGAACGTTGGAAATTGAGACCATGACATCGATATCTCGACCTGGAGCAAGTCCTTGCAGCATCATCATAGTACCTATAAATGACTGAAAGTAGGCACGTAGTTCCTCGCGGTTAGATGCAGCAGTTGCTCCCTCAAACATATCATAGTTATTTGGAATATAGGCTTCGACTAACTCAGCAATTTGCATCGCCTCACTTAGCGTGAATAAATATGTCGGAAGATCCTTTTGGGCATCTTCAGTAGAAGACTGACTATCGTCCTGATCAATCGCTGAAGAATCTTTTTGTTCTTGATTCTGAGTTTGTGGAAAATGGTTCATAGTTTTTATTGCAGGGGATTTCGAGCATGCTTGAAGCATTAGCATCAGAAGTATAGATAGAATTCCTAGCTGATGAATTCCTTGTTTGAACATGTACATATTGGCTCCTGTTTCTATTGTTTCAGTGAATCATTGCAATGAAAAGTCCAGAATGTGATTTTGTAACTAGTTAAAATTACGTCTTAAAAATTGTCGATTAGGATTTGTTTTTAACTGAGAAGAATTTAGAGAAAATTAATTATTTAGGGTGGTTATGCACGATATGATAGAATCGGGCTAAAAAAGCAACCATGCCTATTTTCTAACCGACGTTGATCAAGTAAAGTAAGCGATGAGCAAAAGCCATCTACCGCAATATGATTTGACTAGCTATTCTGAAAATAGAACTGAACCACTCTGGACTTAAAGTCCAGAGGTTCAATGGATTGACTAGAAGTCATGCGAAGATC